>JBQCCO010000053.1:0-22791 GCA_051962155.1 Leifsonia sp.
GGCGGATCTGGATGCGGGTCATGTGGCGAATGCGGCGACCACGGTAGGCACCCCTCCGTCCGGTCCGGATGTGACCCCGCCGCCGGCGACCACGGACACCCCGTTGGCGCTGAGCCCGGGGTTGACCTTGGGCAAGACTGCTAACGCATCGGCCGTCGGAACCCCGTCTGCGGTGGGTGACACGATCACCTATCACTTCACCGCCACCAACACCGGCAACGTCACCTTGACGAACGTGTCCATCACGGACCCGCTGCCCGGGCTGTCCGCACTGGATTACACCTGGCCAGGAACCCCCGGAACCCTGCTACCGGGCCAGGCCGTGACGGCGACCGCGACCTATCAGCTGACCCAGGCGGATCTGAATGCCGGTCATGTGGTGAACGCAGCGACGACGGTGGGTTCTCCGCCGTCGGGTCCTGATGTGACCCCGCCGCCCTCGACCACGGACACCCCGTTGGCGCTGAGCCCGGGGTTGACCTTAGACAAGACTGCTGACGCATCGGCCGTCGGCACCCCGTCTGCGGTGGGTGACACGATCACCTATCACTTCACCGCGAGCAACACGGGCAATGTGACGTTGACGAACGTCTCGATCAGTGACCCGCTGCCGGGTCTGTCTCCACTGACCTATGTGTGGCCAGGAGCGGCTGGAACCCTCCAGCCGGGCCAGGTTGTGACTGCGACCGCGACCTATCAGCTGACTCAGGCGGATCTGGATGCCGGTCATGTGGCGAACGCGGCGACTACGGTCGGCACTCCGCCGTCCGGTCCGGATGTGACCCCGCCGCCCGCGACCACGGACACCACGCTGGCCCCTGACCCGGGGCTGACCCTGGACAAGACCGCTGACGCGTCCGCAGTCGGCTCGCCCGCGAAGGTGGGCGACACGATCACGTATCACTTCAGCGCCACCAACACCGGCAACGTGACGTTGACGAACGTGTCGATCACGGATCTCCTGCCGGGCTTGTCCGGGTTGACGTATGTGTGGCCGGCAGCGCCCGGTGTGCTCCTGCCGGGCCAGGCAGTGACCGCGACCGCGACGTATCAGCTGACCGTGGCGGACCTGGATGCAGGGCATGTCCCGAACTCCGCGACCGCGGTCGGGACCCCGCCCATCGGGCCGGAGCTGACGCCCTCTCCCGCGACAGCGGATACCCCGTTGTCGACGATCTCTCTGCCGGCGGTGTCCGGGTGAGTAGGTCGGCGAATCGTGTGTCGTTCGACGTTGATGTGGTGGGAAGGAGGTGGTTCTGATGGGTGAGTTCGATCCTCCTGGTCGTCCTGCTGGTCGCACGGCGGAACGCCGCCGACGCCGGTGGTTCGTGCTCGGGGCGGTGACCGCCGCTGCTGTTCTGCTGGGCGCGGTCGGCGTTGCCCCACAGCTCGGCGTGGAACGCCCATCGACCTCAGGGTCGGCGGCCAAGGGTGAAGGAACGGTTGTGCCGGCTGCGAGCGAGATGCTGACGGCGGCGCAGATCGCCGAGTTGCCAGAGGCTCGATACAACACGGTCATCGCAGGGTTGATCCCCT
This sequence comes from Leifsonia sp., assembly GCA_051962155.1. GTDB lineage: Bacteria > Actinomycetota > Actinomycetes > Actinomycetales > Microbacteriaceae > Leifsonia. The sequence goes on from JBQCCO010000053.1 coordinate 1,537, forward strand.
ATACGAATGCCTCTGTTCCCGCTGCGTCTGCGGCTGCATACACGATCTCAGAGGATGTGCCGATCTACAGCGCTGCTCGAGCGCCTGTGGCGCGGTTCGCGTTCACCAACTTCAGCAATCGCCCGACGGTGATAGTCCCCGTTCGGATCGAAGGCGCATGGGCCTTGGTGATGACTCCGGCGCGGCAGGTTCTGCCTTCACAGGCGAACGGTGCAGCCCCGGCCCAGACGGCGGGATGGGTGCGGACAAGCGTCCTGAGAAAGGTGACGGAACTACGCGAACGGATCGTTCTTTCCGTGGGGGAGCAGAAGCTATCGATAGAGACACTCGCCGGGCACGTCCAAGAGTCATTCGGGGTGGGCGTCGGCACCGCGACCACGCCAACCCCGACCGGGGTGACTGGATACCTGCAGGAACGCTACCTCGACCCGAAGCAGGGGGAAAGCACCTATCCGATCAATCTGACGTCACTTCACTCGGCAAGCCAGGACGAACCATTTCAGGGTGAGGACGGAGGGCTCATTGGAATTCACTACTTCCCCGTCCACTCGGGAAGCGTTTCCCACGGTTGCATCCGCCTGCCGGAAGACGCCATCAAAAGTGTGAATGCTTTGCCGTTGGGCACAAGCATCACCATCGTTCCCTGAAACCGCTCCACAGGGTTCGGGGGCAACACGGAGCCAGTTGTGTGTCGCGCCGCACTATCGGTCTCAGACCAGGAGCCCGGCCCAGGTCGCAAGGAAATCGCACGTAAGGATCACCGAGAATGAAAAAACGAAACCTCATCCTGCCAGTCGCGGCCGCAGCCCTTGCCCTGGCCGGGCTGGTCGGTTGCACGGCCCCCTCCGCCCCGGCCACCAACCCGAAGACAGGTTCGCATTCTGCAGCGGCGGCACCCGCAACTCCGATTCCGACCATCCCTACCGGGACCGGGATCATCAGGGACGCGAAGCTGACCAGTTGTGCCACGACCGGCACATCGGTTGTGGCGAAGGGTGAGGTCACCATGCCCAAGGACAGCACAGGAGATGTCGTGATCTCAGTGAGCTGGGTCAACTCGCAGGACTCGTCTGTCTATGGCCGGGGGACGACGACCGTCAAGGGCCTCAAGGCCGGCGACAAGAAGGAGTGGACAACCAACGCGACCCTTCCCCCGGGAGCCACTTCCGTGGCATGCGTCCTCGGCGCTGTCATCCCCAAATAACAACGAACACGCATCGACACCGCCCAACTGAGCGACAACGAGGCACGGGGTGACGGAGCGCTATTCGCGAATCCCACTCAGCTTTCGACGAGGTGGGCGAGGTTCTCGAGCTCGTTCGTCCGGCCGGCGACGAGCCGCTCGGTCCAGATGTCGTCGTGCAGCGGCTCCATGCGCATCACGACGCGTGTGCCGCCCTCGACCTCGACGAGGTCGATCTCGGTGAGCTGTTCATAGGGTTCGTGGTCGGGCACGAAGTCGATCAGTGAGCGGTAGCCGAGACGAACGGGGCCGGCCACCTCGGTGAAGACCTTCCGCGACTGCGTGGCCAGGGGCATCCCGTACTGCTCCATGAAGGCGATCTGCTCGGGCGCCACGGCGGTCATCGTGTAGATGAGATCGCCGCCTACGCGCAACTCGAGCTGCTCCACGTCGGTGCGGAAGCCCTCGGGTGCCCACCAGCTGCTGATGCCCTCGGGCGTGGTCCACAGCTGCCAGACGCGCTCGCGGGTGGTGGGAATGTGGCGTTCGATGGTGCGCATGATGTCGTCCTTTCATCTCGACGGGGATCACGATATATTCGTCACAACGAATGTGTCAAGGAGTCGTCTCATGGATTTTCAGCGGGTGCTCGTGGCCATCGCCGAACCCCAGCGCTATCGAATCGTGACCCTGCTCGCCGAAGGTCCTCGCACCGTCGGCGAGATCGCTTCCGCGCTCTCTGCTTTACAGCCCCAGACCACGAAGCATCTGCAGGCGCTGGAGTCGGCCGGTGTCATCGGTGTGCACCGGCTGGGGCGACGGCGACTCGCCTCGCTCGAGCGGCAGACCCTTCGATCGCTCGCCGAGCACCTCGGCGAACTTGCCGAGCCGGGGCGCGATGACGACTTGCTGCGCGAATACGCCGCTGCTGTCCGGCGGGAGGTTCACCGAGCCGCGACCGGAGCGGTGGGCGCCCGGACACTACAGTTGCGTCGTCACCTCGACGCCGGACCGGCGGAGGCATGGGCTGCTTGGATCGAACCTGGCGTTGCGCCACGCTGGTGGGCTCCCGATCACTTCGTGGTCTCGGAGTTCACGATGCCGCCCGTGCCCGGCGCAGAACTGCGAATGTCCCTACGCGAGGCGGACGGCGCAGAATACGACTCCGCCGGCCGGATGCTCGCTGCCGAGCCGGGCGCGCTGCTGGAGTTCGAACTCGCCCCCCTCGGGCCAGACGGGTCCCCGCTCTTCTCGGCGGTCTACCGCGCCGAGTTCGCAAGCGCCGCAGGCGACACGACCGATCTGCTGCTCACCATCTGCGTCGACAACACCCGCCCGGAGGCAGCATCGGCGCTGGGCGGGCTGGAGATCGGCTGGGGCCAGCTACTCGATAATCTGGCCACCCTGCTACGGGAATGAGAGTGGATTGCCTCTGGCCGGCGTGCGACCTGCGACGCTGGCCCCGCGATGTCTCCCATGCGGAGGTTTTCTGACCGGAACGCAGGTTAGCGCCGCTTTCCCGCGCAAGCTAAGCACGACGACGTCTACCGTAGGAGGGTAGAAAGACAAGCGTCAGCGATACTCGCCGGACATGAATACCCTCGGGCTATGACCGCGTATGCGAGTGAGATGGTTGACCATGACAGCCCTTCACGGTTCTGCCGCGCGAACGCTCGGGAGGGGCGCGCGTAGAAGGAAAACCCCGCGAGCAGGGATCCCCGCCGAAGGACTTGGCCGCCTCGGTCATCAGCGGGTTGTGGGAGCCTAAGCTCATGAGTCCCAAGCAACGCATCCGCCTTACGCCCGAGGAACGGATCACGCAGATTCTGGACGCCGCCGAACGCGTCTTCGGCGAATCCGGCTTCCGCCAAGGCTCCTTCAAGGACGTCGCGGATGCGGTCGGCCTCACCCTCCAAGGAGTGCTGCACTACTTCGGCACGAAGGAAGATCTGTTGCGGGCCACCCTCGATCGACGTAATGCCGGGCAGGTTGTGATCGGCGAACGAATCGGACAGGAGCAGGGTGCCATCGCTTTCATGCGGTACTACCTGGAACGCAACGAAGAACACCCCGGATTCCGGCGATTGTTCGTGACCCTCGCCGCCGAAGCGACCGACCCGGAGCACCCGGCACACGACTATTTCAGCCAGCGTTATGCCCGTACGTCGGCGGCCCTTACCGACATCATCCGCAACGACATTGAGTCCGGGAGGATGGACGGCGCAGTTGACCCTACGCGTGCCGCCGCTGCGATTATCGCGCTCGCCGACGGGTTGCAGTTGCAGAAGCTGTTGGTGCCCTCCCTCGACCTACTGGCTGCCTACGATGCAGCGACCGCAGGATTCCTAAAACACTAACTACCGATCTGTAGGTAGTTATGCGATACTGGCCTCTCCGCCGTTCATCGAGGAAAGGTCACAACGTCGTGGAACCCGCTCGCCCCTCCCTGCCGGAACAGGCAAACGAAGAAGTAATTCCTGGTGCTGTCGCCTCGCTGGCGCCGGCTGACACCGAAGCTCCAGAGACCGGCAGCCTCAGTTCCCTGCCGCGCGTCAAAGCCGGCTTCCAGGCGTCGCTCGTCTTCGCCTTCTTTGGGACGTGGCTCGCGCTCCTCCCCGCCACTCAAGTCACGCTCGCCCTCAAGGTCAACCAGATCGACCCGGCAGGAAAGGCCGCCACCCTCTCCCTGGTGCTCGGAGTGGGGTCCTTCATCGCTCTCGTCGCTCAGAACGTGTTCGGCGCGCTGAGCGACCGAACCACAAGTCGCTGGGGAATGCGCAAGCCGTGGCTACTCGCCGGCATGATCACTGGCGTCGCCTCGCTCTTCCTGCTCTCCTCGGCCGGCAGCGTGGTCGTGCTCGTGTTCGCTTGGGGTGCCACGCAGCTGACATTCAACATCCTGCTCGCCGGGCTGAACCCGGTCATTCCCGACCAAGTGCCGCGTCGGCAGCTGGGCCGGGTGTCCGGCTGGGTAGGGATCACGCAGAGCCTTGCCGCAGTCGGCGGCGCCTACCTAGCGCAGCTGTTCCTGCCCAACCTGACTATGGCGATCCTGCTTCCCGGTGTCCTCGTCGTCGTGAGCATCGTCATCTTGCTTTTCGTACTGCGCGACCGCACGGTCAGGAAGGAAGAGCTGCCGACGTTCAACCTGCTGCTGTTCGTGAAGGCGTTCTGGACCAGCCCGCGCAAGGCGCCAGACTTCGCTCTCGCCTGGTGGTCTCGTTTCCTCGTCACCTTCGGCAACGTGACCCTTGCCAGCTACCAGGTCTTCTTCCTGCTCGACCGCTTCGGCTTCACACCAGCGAACATCGGCACAGCGGTCCTGACGACGACGATCGTCCTCACCGTCACCACCGTCGTCACCAGCGTCGTCGTCGGTGCCATCTCAGACAAGCTGCAGCGGCGCAAGCTGTTTGTCCTGATCAGCGCGGTGATCATCGCCGTCGCGCATATCCTGGCCGCGGTCGCCCCGTCGTTCGGGGTCTTCGTCATCGCTATCGGCATCGCGGGTCTCGCCAACGGCGTTTACCTCGCCGTCGACCAGGCGCTGATCGCCGAGGTCCTGCCCTCACGCAAGAACGTCGCCAAGGACATGGGCGTACTGCACCTGGCCAACGTGCTCCCACAGACGCTCGTCCCCGTCCTGGCACCGCTGTTCCTTGCGATCGGAGCCGGCGGAGACAACTACCCGGCTCTGTTCATCGGCGGCGCCATCGTCGGAATCATCGGCGCCGTGATCAATCAGTTCATCAAGTCCGTCCGCTGACCCCAACGGAGAACCAGCCATGCCCCATCGTCCGAACATCCTCTGGGTCACGACACACGACATCAACCCCCACCTGGGCGCGTACGCCAGTGTGTACCCGGGGGCCGAGGCTGCCGTCACCCCGAACCTGGATCGGCTGGCTGAAGAGGGGGTGCGGTTCGATCGGGCGTTCGCGACCGCGCCGGTGTGCGCGCCCGCGCGGTCCTCGATCGTCACCGGAATGTTCCCTACCGCGATCGGGACGATGCACATGCGCTCCCGTGCCGTCCCCCCTGAATGCGTCCGACTGCTGCCGGAGTACTTCCGCGAGGCCGGCTACTACACCACCAACAACTGGTTCACCGACTTCCAGATGGACGTTCCACCCACCGTGTACGACGACTGCAGCCCGACCGCACACTGGCGCAACCGGCGCGACCCTGACCAGCCGTTCTTCGCCGAGTTCCACGGTTCGATCACCCACGAGTCACAGCTCTACCTCGACGACGACACATTCACAGCCCGCACCGCACACGTAGCAGACTCCGACCGGCACGACCCGGACACCGTCACCCTTCCTCCATACCATCCGGACACCGACGTGTTCCGGCGTTCCTGGGCCCGATACCTCGACTTGATCACCGAAATGGATCACTGGGTGGGCGGCATACTCGCCGACCTGGAGCAGGATGGGCTGGCAAAGAACACCATCGTCGTGTTCTGGAGCGACCACGGACTCGGAATGCCCCGCGCCAAACGCTGGGCGTACGACTCCGGCCTGCACGAACCGCTGATCATCCGCTGGCCGGGTGTCATCCACCCGGCCAGCGTGCACGATGACCTCGTCCACATCATGGACCTCGCCCCCACGATGTTGACCGCGGCCGGCCTAAGCGTGCCGCCGCACATGCAAGCGGTCCCCCTCCTGCAGGAGAACGGCTGGGTCGAGCGGCCCAACGCATACGTGTACGGCAGCCGGGACCGCATGGACGAGCAAGAGGACACCAGCCGCACCGTACGCGACCGCCGCTTCCGATTCATCCGCAACTTCCACCCAGACCGCTCACCCATGCAGCACTGCGACTACCCCGACCAACTGCAGACCTGGACGGAGCTGCGCCGCCTGGCCTTCACGGAAGCCAGCCAGCTCGGGCGGGGCGAGACGCCAAACAACCTGACCCCGACGCAACGCCGACTGGTAGCGCCCAGCAAACCCGTCGAAGAACTCTACGACCTCGGGCAGGATCCACACGAGATCACAAACCTGGTCGACGATCCCCAGTACACCGAGGACCTCCAGCGATTGCGGGCAGCGCTGGACGAGTGGATCGCACGCACAGGCGATCGCGGGCTCATCCCAGAACGCGAGCTCGTCGAGACCTGGCGCCCTGGAGGCCGTAAGCAGGTCACGGCGGCACCGATCCTCCACGAAGCGGGGACCCAGCAGAGCGCGACAAGCTCAACGCCGGGTGCCCACGTCGCGTATACCACCGATCCACCTGCCGACGTCGTCGCCGACCCGCTCACCGCCGCCACGGGAATGCCGGTACAGGATGGCCGCCAATGGACACTGTTGCCCACAGGCACCCCACTGCCTGCAACCCGTCCGCTGTGGCTGAAAGCCTGGCGATTGGGCTACGAAGGAAGCCTAGAGGTCCTCCTTGAGGAGAGCACAAGCTCAGACAAGCACGAGGAAGCCTCCGTGTCCGCCTGATGACCCCGCTCGTCACCTGAGAACAGCAGTAGACGATCCACCGCTGACACGCGTTGAACGGACCTTCATGGACTGAAGGGAAGAACCAGCGCGTCGCCCAGCCACCAGGATGCGTAGCGGACCGCACGTAAGCGGATCCGTCATCGGGCGCTGGTGCCAGAATCCGTCCACTGAGAGCCCCTAGGCGATGAGTGACTTGGCAGCGTTTGATTCGGCTGGTCTATCGCCTGCGACGGGCGATGACGACTACCACGATCGCGACCACGAACAGCGTGGCGAACACGGCGACCAAGCTTCCGATACTGATTCCCATGCTTCGGCCTCCCGGTTACTCGCGGTGGGAGGTTATCACTGTTGGCGCGCACTGCTCTCCAGGGCTGTCCGCAAGCGGATCCCCTTGCGGAGGCGTTCGTACGGGAGGTAGCGGGTTCAAGCCCCGTTACTCACCTGGTCCGCTGAGGGATCGGCTTGCAGACGGTGTCGCGTCTGACCGGTGGGAACGCTGCGCACGGAGCCCGGCTCGACATCCGACCGTTGGCGAAGCTAGAGACCGGCCCCGTCTGAGTTGGGCTCACCGGAGAGCACAGAGGAATTCGTCGACAACGGCGGCCGCCTCGTCCGGCCGCTCGAAGAAGAGGAAGTGACCAGCCTTCGCGACGAGGCAGAACGTGGCGCTGGGAATACCTGCGGCGATCCGCTGACCCGCCTCTAGTGGAATGAGGCGATCTTCCGCACCGTGGATGACAAACGTCCGGCAGGCGATCCGGGCAAGAAGATCGCGTGAGTCGGCTCGAGCCATCACGGCAGACTGCTGTCGCAGAAATCGCCGGGGGCCCACCGTCGTTGCCATACTCCGCCAGGCTCTCAGCAGATCCAGGTCGGACTCACTTTGTTCGGCTACGACTCCCGGAAACGCAGCATCTACCAGTTCGTCGAAGTGGCCCTGCTCGACGAATTGGGATTGCCGTGTCCGGGCAGCGAGCTGCTCATCTGAGTCCGCTTCGGCTGAGGTACTCACCAATGCCAGCCCGGTGACCCGTTCCGGCGCCTGGCGCATCACTTCAAGGGCAACGTAACCGCCCATGCTCGTTCCGAGGAGAGCAAACCGATCCGGCGCGTTCCGAAGAAGACGAGCCGCCATACCCGCAATGGTGTTGTCGTGAAGGGTGTCGGCAATCGTGACCGAGCCGTGCGACCACACTGTGTCCAAAACCGGCTCGTATACCCGTGACGAGCACAACAACGGCGGAACAAGGATCGTATCCATGGGAGACAGTCTCCGGCATGGCACCGACAGGGCTGTGGCGACACCGCCGACGTCCCTACGGCCACCGCCCGCTACAGGATCGGCTTGTGCGCACGTTCTCGTGGAGTTACTGGTTCAATCGAGGAATGGTTTCGAGGTCTTTCCAACCTTTACCCAAAGCTCGTCCAGGAGATCGGGTCGCCGTGCTCTCGCCGGCCTTCGCAGCACCCGCGGTTTCGCCTGCTCTGCACGAGCAGGCGATGCGCCGGCTGACCGAGGCGACCGGCTTGATCCCAGTCGAATACCCGACCACGCGACAGCTCGGTGCGAGTGCCGAAGCGCGTGCTGCTGATGTGACTGCGGCCTTCGCCGACCCGAGCATTCGCGCGGTGCTGGCCACGATCGGCGGTGACGACCAGGTGACCGTCATCCCGCACATCGACGTTGACGTCCTCGCCGCGGACCCGAAGCCGTTTCTCGGGTACAGCGACAACACGAACCTGCATAACCTGCTATGGAGCCTCGGCATCCCGAGCTTCTACGGCGGCTCAACGCAGGTTCACCTCGGTCCGGGGCCGCACCTCGATGACGTTCACCTCCGGTCGTTGCGTGCCGCCGTCCTCGACGGCGGCATCCTCAAGCTGACCGAACCAGGCGAGTCGGAAGACTTCGGACATCTCTGGGACGACCCAAGGGCGCTGACCGAGTTCGGCGACCGCCAAGCCACCGAGCCTTGGACATGGGCCGGGCCTGATGAGAGCGTGTCGGGCCGCAGCTGGGTGGCTGCATCGAGGTCATTGACCAGATCGCCGTGGCCGGCCGGATGCCCGCCGCGGTCGATCTGGAGGGCACCATCCTGCTGCTGGAGACGAGCGAGGAGACACCATCTGCCGATCAGGTGAAGCGGTGGGTGCGCGCCCTCGGTGAGCGTGGCGTACTCGAGGCGATCGCCGGCGTACTCGTCGCCCGCCCGCCGGTCAGCGAACTCCACTCACCGGTGCCCTCTGCGAAGGAACGATCCGAACTTCGGGCGGCCCAGCGCGACGTCGTCATCGAGCAGATCGGTCGGTATAACTCTGACGCAGTCGTGTGTGTGGGCGTGCCCTTCGGCCACACCCGCCCTCAGTGGATCATTCCCCACGGTGGCACCATCACGCTCGACGGAGCCACTCGCACCGTAATCGCCAACTACGAGCGTTGACCGATCCGCTTCCGTGCAGCCGCACAGGGCTCTCCTTTGGTCCAATGAGATGGAAGTCGGCGCGAGATTGAGTTGCCTCACCGCGAGCCGATCAGTCTCGTGGCAGAGGTGAACACTCGCTTCCGACCGTTGACTGGAGCTAACTGCCCTGATGAGGTTCTTCGTTCGACGAGCCCTCCGGGGGTGCGAGATTCTCGGACGGGTCATATTCGTGCATCCGTTCCTTGTACTCCGCTTCGGCGCGCGCATCCATTGCGTCGCCATCACGGGTAACGACGCTTAGACCGCTCCTGCCACCTTCGGACCAGCGCTTCACCTCATCCTGGATTGCAATCAGTGCTTTCGCTGCGTCGTGCGTCGTGCGCACTTGGACCCAGCGACGTTCTTCGTAGATTGACCAATCAAGAACGACGGGCGATTCAAGCTGAACCCCGCCAAGACCCTCGAAGCGGACAGAGCCCTCATGCCGCTTCGGCAAGTCCGACTTCATGTAGGTCAGGCCGTTGTCCCAGTAGGTTCGAAACTCCTGTCCCGGCCCGAGAACAGGTATAGGGGTGGGCAGCCCCACACGCAGCGAATCGTTGATGTACTTGTCGACCCGCATCGGCCATGGCTCCAACTCGACAAACACGTTCCTTGCCGCGGTCGGACCGTAGTTCTTGAGCACGATGTCGAGCAGCACATCATCCGCGCCACTCGGTTCTAGAACCATGACCACGTACGGCTGGGCCCTAGCGATCTCCGCCGCGGCCGCCTGGTTCCGTGTGGTTCGTGCCTCACGCACCTGCTGCCACGCGAACACGAGAGCGCCAACCGCGACCAGAGCGGTGACTCCCGTAGCGACAGCCCCAATCCAATCGGTAATGGATGGCCCACCCGTCGAGATGACTTCAATCGTCGCTGTCGGCGTAGGCGTCGCCGTGAAAAGGACGGAATCTGCAAAAGGCATGACGATCAGTATCGCCCACCACCCGATGACCCGATTGCCGGTCGATCAACAGGGCGCCTGCGCCGCCCCATCCCAATCTCGAGGGATCGCGGGTTGCCGCCCGCCGGCGATTCCCGTAACACCCGCCCGCAAATATGCCCGGTGATGGTGCCTTGAACGCTACCGAACGGATCAGGCTCGTGGGTTACGCCCGCGTCTCTCCTCCCACCGGGCCGGTGGAGTCCCGCATCACGAGCGTGGGCGGCGGCAGGAAGCTGGGGCGGTCGGCGCCCTCTCCGATCTCGTTCAGCAGCGAGACGAGAGCGTTCTTGCCTTGGACCCGGAAGTCGAGGCGGACCGTCGTCAGTGCCGGAGTGAAGTACGCGGATTCGGGCGTATCGTCCACTCCGGTCACGCTGACGTCGTCGGGGACGCGGAGGCCGCGCTCCGCGAGCGCGTGGATGGCTCCGAGGGCCATCTGGTCGTTGCCCGCGACGATCGCGGTGGGAAGCGACTCCAGGGGGAGGGCCATGACCGCTTCGTAGCCGGACCGCGCCGACCAGTCGCCCTGTGCCGTTCCGGCGGCCTCCAGTCCGAAATGCCTGAGCGCCGCTTCGAACGCGCGCCGGCGGTTCCTGGCGGCCGAATACAGTTCGGGACCTGCGATATGCAGCAGGTGCTCGTGGCCAAGCCCGACGAGGTGCGAGACCAGCTGGCCGACGCCCGGGCGCTCGAAGGACGATTCGACCTGGAAGTCCTCTTCTTCGGCCGCTATCAGGGCCGGCACGCCGAAGTCCATCTGCTCGAAGACGGCCCTCACGCTGTCCGTCGACGCGAACGCCAGGATGCCGTCGAGGTCGTATTGCAGGAGCTGGCCGAGGGCCTGGTCGAGCTCGTCCGGGTCCGCCATGTCGAGCGCGATCACATCCAGCAGGTAGCCGGCTTCGCGCGCAGCGGTGGTCGCGCCCTGGATGATCAGGCCGGGCCCGTACTGATTGACCTCGTGGGTGAGTGCGCCGATGCGGTGGGAGCGGCCGGTGATGAGTGCCCGGGCGGAGAGGTTGGGCCGGTAACTGAGGGTCTCGAGCGCCTTCTCGATCTTCGCCTTGGTCGTCGGTCGCATGTCGAGCCCGCGCATGTAGCGGCTGACCGACTGGTGCGAGACATCGGCAGCCCGGGCGATGTCGTAGATCGTCGTGCTGCGCCGGGCCGACTCGGAGTCGGGCCGGTGGGGCTCGTGCCCGCCGTCCGTTCGTTCCGACTCCCGGAGTTGCTCCTCCACGTCGTGCCCCCCGTCGGTGTCCATTCGGTCAATTCTCGTGCTTGACCATCATGGCATTTGCATTTGCTTACTTTTATCGGTAACAATGTACGGCATCCAGAAACTGTTATCGGAAACAGTTTGGAATCCACACACGACGGAGTACCCGAAACCGATGCCTGCAACGACGCCCGCCCTCCCCACGGAGATCCTGTTCGGGGTGGCCTACTACCCCGAGTACCACCAGTCCGATCGGCTGACGCAGGATCTGGACCTCATGGTCGCTGCGGGGATCACGGTGATCCGTGTAGGCGAGTCGGTGTGGTCGACGTGGGAGCCGCGTGACGGTCACTTCGAGCTCGAATGGATGGCGACCGTCCTCGACGAGGCGCACGCCCGCGGCATCCGGGTCATCCTCGGGACCCCGACGTATGCCGTGCCGCCGTGGCTGCAGACCGCCTACCCGGAGATCGCGGGAGAGCGCGCGACGGGCGAACGCATCCCCTGGGGCGCCCGGCAGGAGATCGACTACTCGCACCCGGCCTTCCGCTTCCACGCCGAGCGCGTCATCCGGCGGATCGTCGGCCGGTACGCCGTCCACCCGGCCGTGATCGGCTACCAGGTCGACAACGAGCCCGGTCTCGAACTGCTCCACAACCACGGTGTGTTCACCGGATTCGTGCGATCGCTCCGCGAGAAGTACGGGGACGTGCAGACGCTGAACCGCGAATGGGGCCTGACCTACTGGTCGCACCGCATCGACGACTGGAGCGAGCTCTGGCGTCCGGACGGGAACACGTTCCCGCAGTACGACCTCGCGTGGCGCCGCTACCAGGCCGAGGTCACCACCGACTTCATCTCCTGGCAGGCGGGAATCGTCCGGGAGTACGCCCGCGACGACCAGTTCGTCACGACCTGCCTGCAGTACCCGCGTCGCGGAGTCGATGACCGCACGGTGTTCCGCGCGCTCGACGTCACCTCGGGCAATCCCTACTACGGGATGCAGGACCGGCTGGACGCCTCCACGGAACTGGGCAGGCTCAACGACTGGACCACGACCGGCGTCGCCGGGCTCTTCCGGCAGGCCGACCGGCTGTACTCCTCGAAGCAGGCCCGGTACCTGATCACCGAGACCAATGCGCAGTCCATCGACGGGCCGAGCTGCAACTTTCCGCCCTACCCCGGCCAGTTGCGCCAGGCGGCCTTCGCCTTCATCTCGCGGGGCGCCGCGATGATCGAGTACTGGCACTGGCACACCCTGCCGTTCGGCGCCGAGACGTACTGGGGCGGGGTGCTCCCGCACAGTCTCGTGCCCGGCCGCATCTACGGGGAAGTCAGCGAGCTCGGCGCACAGCTCAAGCAGCTGGGGTCCTCGCTCGACGGGTTCGTCCCCGACGCGGAGGTCGCCGTCCTGTGGTCGAACCCGAGCCGGTACGCGCTGCAGTTCATGCCGCCCTTCGCTCTGGGCGAGGACGACGACGCATACGAGCACCTAGTGGATGCGTTCTACCGCGGAGCGCTCGACGCCGGCCGGCAGGTCCGCATCCTCCACATCGAGCAGGCCCGGGAGGCCGGAGCCCGCGAGCTCGTCCGCCGGTTCCCGGTGCTCATCGCCGCGGGGATGTACATCAGCACCGACGAGGATGTGGCCCTGCTCCGCGATTACGCGGCCGCGGGCGGCCACCTCGTCCTCGGCCCGCGGACGGCGTACGCCGACGACGAGGCACGCGCCCGGGTGGAGGTCGCGCCCGCCGGGCTCGCCGAGGCCGCCGGGGTGATGTACGAGGAGTTCTCCAACCTGGAAGCCCCGGTCGGCATCGAGTCAGATCCCGGGTCCGGGATCCCCGCCGGTGCCAGCGGCACGCTGTGGGTCGACGGGCTCATCCCGACGGGCGCCGAGTCGCTCGCGCGGTACGCGCATCCACGGTTCGCCGACTTCGCAGCCGTCACGAGCACCGTTCACGGGGAGGGACGCATCACCGTCGTCGGAACCGTGCCGGACGCCGCGCTCGCCGCAAGCGTCGTCGCCGCCGCGGTGACCGCGCCGCTGCGGACGCCGTTCCGGGACGCCCCCCAGGCGGTGACGGTGTCGTCCGGGACGGTGCAGGGAGCCCGCGTCTGGTTCGTCTTCAACTGGGGCTGGGAGCGGCGATCGCTCGTCGTCTCGTCTCCGGTCACCGACGCCGTCAGCGGAGCGGAGATCGCCGGCGGGACCGAACTGGTGTTGAACGCGTGGGACGTCCGTGTCCTTCGCGAGGAGTTGGAGGAGGCACGCGCATGACGGCCATTCAGGAACAACGACGCAGCGAGGTCGCAGCCCCTGCCCGGACGACACCGAGGAAGGCGAAACGGGAGTGGGCCGGCTGGCAGTTCACTGCGCCGTTCGCGGCGGTCTTCGTCCTCGTCTTCATCGCCCCGCTGGGATACGCGCTGTATCTGAGCCTGTTCCAGAACAAGCTCATCGGCGGGAACGCGTTCGTCGGCCTCGACAACTATGTCCACGCGCTGAGCGACCCGCAGTTCTGGGACGGCTTCGGCCGCGTCCTGCTGTTCCTCGTCGTCCAGGTGCCGATCATGCTGATCCTGGCGCTGGTGGCAGCACTCGCGATCGACGGCGCGCGGCTGTATGCGAGCGGGTTGTTCCGGATGGTCATCTTCCTTCCGTACGCGGTCCCGGCCGTCGTGGCCGTCCTGCTGTGGGGCTTCATGTACGGCAACAACTTCGGCCTGACGGCGAACATCAACCACTTCCTGGGGAGCGAGGTGCTGCAACCGCTCAGCGGGCAGTGGATCCTCGCCTCGATCGGCAACATCGTCACCTGGGAGTACGTGGGCTACAACATGCTCATCTTCTACTCGGCGCTGAAGACCATCCCGGCCGAGCTCTACGAAGCCGCCGAGATCGACGGCGCCGGACGGTTCCAGGTCATCCGGGCGATCAAGCTGCCGGCGGCGCGCGGCGCGATCGCGATCGCGACGATCTTCTCCATCATCGGCAGTTTCCAGCTGTTCAACGAACCGAACGTGCTGAAGCCGCTGGCCAACAACGCCATCTCGTCGTACTTCACCCCGAACCTGTACGCCTACAACCTCTCGTTCGCCGGGCAGCAGTTCAACTACGCGGCGACCATCGCCATCGTGATGGGCGTCATCACCGCGGTGATCGCCTACGTCGTCCAGCTGCGCGGCACCCGGAAGGAAGACCGATGACCACCACGCTTCGCACCATCTCCCCGAAGGCCCGGATCTCCCCGAAGGCCCGGAAGGCGTACTCGTTCGCGCGCCCCCGGAAGTCGATCGCGCTGACGATCGTCATGCTGGTGTTCCTCGTCTACGCCCTGGTCCCGCTGGTCTGGCTGGTGATCAACGCGGGCAAGACCCAGTCCGACCTGTTCGGCACGTTCGGTCTCAGCTTCGGCAGCAGGTTCGCGCTCTGGGACAACATCGTCGAGACGTTCACGTACAAGGACGGCATCTTCGTGCGCTGGCTGGGCAACACGCTGCTCTATGTCGCGGCCGGGGCCGGGGGAGCGACACTGCTGGCGACGCTGGCCGGATACGGGCTGGCGAAGTACAAGTTCCCGGGTAAGAAGGCCTACTTCGCCGTCGTGCTCGGCGCGGTCGCCGTCCCCGGCACGGCGCTCGCGGTGCCGACCTTCCTGCTCTTCAGCCAGATGGGCCTGACCAACACGCCCTGGTCGATCATCATCCCGTCACTGATCACCCCGTTCGGGCTCTACCTGATCTGGGTCTACACGATCGACTCGGTGCCGACGGAGCTGCTGGAGGCGGCGCGTCTCGACGGCGCGAGCGAGCTGCGCACGTTCTTCACGATCTCCCTCAAGCTCCTCACCCCGGGAGTGGTCACGGTCGCGCTGTTCTCCATCGTCGCGACGTGGAACAACTACTTCCTCCCGTTGATCATGCTCAGTGACCCCACCTGGTACCCGCTCACCGTGGGCCTCAACCAGTGGAGCGCCCAGGCCGGCGGGGTCGGCGCCCAGCCGATCTACAACCTGGTCATCACCGGATCCCTGATCACGATCATCCCGATCGTCCTGGTCTTCCTCTTCTTGCAGCGCTTCTGGCAGTCCGGCCTGAGCGCTGGAAGCGTCAAGCAGTGACCCGAGAACACTGCACGATGCCGCACTGATCCCTTCTCGAACAGCGAGGGACCTGCCCCTCCACAACGAAGTGAAAGGAAACACATGTTCACCATCAAGAAAGGCACGCGCCGCAGCCGTGCCGTCGCAGCACTCGCGGTCGCTGCGCTGTCGGCGGTCGCCCTGTCCGCCTGCAGCTCGGGTTCCACCGGCACCGGCGGGTCCGCATCCGACCTGGACTCCGCCCTCAAGAAAGGCGGCGACCTGACGTACTGGACCTGGACGCCCTCCGGACAGGCCCAGGCCGACGCGTTCATGAAGGAGTACCCGAAGGTCAAGGTGAAGGTGGTCAACGCCGGAACGGCGACCGCCGAGTACACCAAGCTCCAGAACGCCATCAAGGCGGGCAGCGGGGCGCCCGACGTGGCGCAGATCGAGTACTACGCTCTCCAGCAGTTCGCCCTCTCGGACGGGCTCCGCGACCTCAACTCGTACGGGCTCGGAGATCTGCAGAGCAAGTACACCGCCTCCACCTGGAGCGCCGTCAACATCGACAAGGGGCTCTTCGGCCTCCCGCAGGACTCCGGGCCCATGGTGCTGCTCTACAACAAGGCGGTCTTCGACCAGTACGGTCTGACGGTCCCGAAGACGTGGGACGAGTACATCGCCGACGCGGCCAAGCTCCACCAGGCCGACCCGTCGAAGTTCATCACGAACGACGCCGGCGACCCCGGCTACGCCCAGCCGCTGATCTGGCAGGCCGGCGGGCACCCGTACACGACCAACGGTTCCGACGTCACCATCAACCTGCAGGATGCGGGCACCAAGAAGTGGGCGGACACCTGGAACAAGCTGGTCGAGCCCGGACTGGTCTCGCCGATCCCCACCTGGAGCGATGACTGGTTCAAGGGCCTCAACAACGGCACGCTCGCAACCATCGTGACCGGAGCGTGGATGCCCGGCATCATGGAGAGCTCCGTCAAGGACGGCGCCGGCAAGTGGCGCGTGGCCCCGCTGCCCAGCTACGACGGCTCGCCGATCACCTCGGAGAACGGCGGAAGCGCCCAGTCCGTCACCAAGCAGTCGAAGAACCCCGCGCTCGCGGCCGCGTTCCTCCGCTGGCTGAACAGCTCGGACTCCAGCATCGGCGTGTTCCTGAAGAGCGGCGGCTTCCCGTCGACTACGGCGCAGCTGAACGCGGACAGCTTCCTCAACGAGGCGCCCGCGTACTTCGGCGGCCAGCAGATCAACAAGGTCCTCGTGGACGCGTCCAAGAACGTCGCGAAGGGATGGCAGTACCTGCCGTTCCAGGTCTACGCCAACAGTGTCTTCGCGGACACGGTCGGCAAGTCCTACGCGGCGAAGGGCGACCTCAACGCCGGGCTGAAGGCCTGGCAGGACAACCTCACCTCCTACGGCAACAGCCAGGGGTTCAAGGTCGACAAGTAGCCCGCCTGTGGGCGCCGGGTCCGACCCGGCGCCCACAGCGGCGCGCCTCCCTTTCCGCTTCATCGACAGAAGGAACATCCATGGCCGAGAGCCGACACGCGTCACGCTGGATCACCTCCCCGACCGGCCGGCCCCGGCTTCTCTTCGGTGCGGACTACAACCCCGACCAGTGGGAACGCGACGTCTGGCTCGAGGATGTCCGGCTGATGCGGAAGGCGAAGGTCACCATCGTCTCCGTCGCGATCTTCTCGTGGTCCCAGCTCCAGCCGTCCGCCGACGTGTGGACGTTCGAGTGGCTCGACGAGATCCTCGACCTTCTGCATGAGAACGGCATCTCGGTGGACCTGGCGACGGCGACGGCCTCACCGCCGCCGTGGTTGACCACCCGTCATCCGGAGATCCTTCCCTACAACTAGCGGGGCGAGGTCCTCGCGGCGGGTGGCCGCCAGCTTTGGGGGCCGACCTCCCCGATCTTCCGGGACTATGCACTCGCGCTGGTGACCCGGCTCGCCCAGCGGTACGCCTTCCATCCCGCGGTCGTTGCCTGGCACGTCAACAACGAGATCGGCTGCCACAACGCCTGGGATCACTCGGCGGACGCGACCGCGGCGTTCCGGAGCTGGCTGGCCGAACGCTACGGCGACATCCAGAGTCTCAATCGGGCCTGGGGCACCGCCTTCTGGTCGCAGCGCTATTCGAGCTTCGACGAGATCCTCACCCCGCGGCTGGCGGCGGCGCACCCGAATCCCAGCCAGCAACTCGACTTCAAACGGTTCTCCTCGGACGCCTTGAGGGCGCACCTCCGGGCGGAGCGGGCGGTCCTGCGCCAGTGGAGTCCGGACATCCCGGTGACCACGAACTTCATGGTCATGGAGGACATCACGGCCATGAACTACGCCGACTGGGCGGCCGACGTCGACTTCGTCTCGAACGACCACTACGTCACGGCGAAGCCCACTGCGCGCGACGAGCTCTCCTTCTCCGCCAACCTGACCAGCGGTCTGGCCGGTGGGAACCCGTGGTTCCTGATGGAGCACTCCACCGGCGCCGTGAACTGGCAGCCGGTCAACCTCGCGAAGTCGCGCGGCGCTCTGGCCGCCGACGCCCTCACGCACGTCGCGCACGGTGCCGACGCGGTCTGCTACTTCCAATGGAGGCAGTCCCGCGCGGGCGCCGAGAAGTTCCACTCCGCGATGCTTCCGCACGCGGGGGAGGACAGCGAGATCTTCCGGGATGTCGCACAGCTCGGGAACACCTTGGCTGCGCTCGACAGCGTGGCCGGAACTCACCGGAAGCCGGCCGCCGTGGCCATCCTCTTCGACTGGGAATCCTGGTGGGCGAGCGAGCAGGACTCCCACCACACGAACCGCTTCCGGTACCGGGACGAGGTGCTCGCCTGGCACCGCGCGGTGCTGGATGCCGGGCATCGCGTCGACCTGCTCCCCGCCGCAGGCGCGTTCGCCGACTACCACGTGGTCATCACCCCGGCGCTGCACGTGCTGCCCTCCGCCCTCGCGCAGCGGCTGATCGAGTTCGCCACGAACGGCGGCCACCTGCTGGTCACGTTCAACTCCGGCATCGTCGACGAGAACGACCACGTCTGGCTCGGCGGGTACCCCGGGCTGCTGCGGGAGTTGCTCGGGATCCGGGTGCAGGAGATCCGCCCGCTGCTCGACGGTCAGCGCACCCTCCTGGATGACGGCGCCCACGCGGCGATGTGGACCGAGCGGGTCGATGTCACCGACGCCACGGTGGAGGTGCTTGCGCGCTACAGCGACGGTGAGCTGCGGGGACACCCTGCCATCACGCGGCGCACCGCCTCGGCGGGCACCGCCTCCTACGTCTCCGCGGACCTGGACGACCGCAGCAGAGCCGGCCTGATCGAGCGCCTCACCGCAGACGCCGGGATCGAGAGCGAGCTGCCGCGCGAACTCCGCGGGGAGGTGGAGCTGGCGGTGCGCACCGACGGCGTCACCGAGACGACCTTCCTGATCAACCGGTCGTCCCATCCGCTGGACGTCAGCGCGTACGGCCTGCCGCACACGATCGTCGGCTCCGCTCCGGACGAGCGGGGATGCGTCCTCCCGTTCCCGGGCGTCGCGCTCGTCTCGACGACGTCGACGGGGACGGCGACGGCTCCACTCGCCCGCGAGACCGCTGAGGACGGTGACCGGCGAGCCGTACCCGCCTAGCTCCACCCCACAACAGAACACGAGAAGGGAACAACGATGTTCATCACGCGTAAGTCACTGAGGGCGGTGATCGCCGTCGCGACGACGGCGGCGGTCATCGCGCTGGGAAGCATCGGAGCGTCGGCGTCCGCGCAGACCAGCGCTCCCACCACGGTGTTCGCACCGAGCGGCTCGGGCTACGAAGCGCCCGGCACCCTGTATCCGCGCGAGATCACCCTCCACCACAACGGTGACGCCAACGGGACCATCCTGGCGACCTGGGAGAACTACACGACGACCACCCCGTACTTCCCGGTCTACCAGAGCACCAACGGCGGCACCTCGTGGACGTCTCTGTCGCGGGTCACCGACACGGTGAACGGCTACGGGATGCGGTGGGAGCCGTTCCTCTACGAGCTCCCCGCAGCGGTCGGCGCTCTGCCCGCGGGGACCATCCTGGCAGCGGGGCTGTCCGTCCCCGCCGACAAGTCCTCCACGGAGATCCTCCTGTTCGACAGCACGGACCGAGGGGCGACCTGGTCGTTCCTGAGCTCGGTCGCCAAGGGCGGAGCCGGACTCACCGCCGATCCCAACACGCCCGTGTGGGAACCGTTCATCCTGTACTACCAGGGCCAGCTCGTGGTCTACTTCTCCGACCAGCGGCAGAACTCCACGCACTCCCAGCTGCTGGATCACGAGACGTCGACGGACGGCATCACCTGGTCGGCGCCGGTCGATGATGTGGTCTACCCGTCCCAGTCCGCCCGCCCCGGCATGACAACGGTCGCCGCCATGAACAACGGCAAATGGATCATGACGTACGAGCTGTGCCAGACCACGGGCGGCTCCTGCCCGGTCTATTACAAGATCGGTACGGACCCGCTCGGCTTCAACTCCATCACCGGGCAGCAGCTGCTCCCAGTAGACGGCTCCCATCCCTGCTGCCAGCCGTACGTCGCGTGGACGCCGAGCGGCGGAACGAACGGCACCATCGTCGTCAGCGCCGGCGGGCAGACCCCGCTGCTGATCAACACGGCGGGCGGGGCCGCGGGCTCCTGGCAGTCCGAGGCGTCGAACGCTCCGTATGGCTACAGCCGGTCGCTGATGCTGACACCGGACGGCGGGACCGTGATGACGATGAGCGGTGGATCCCACGACAGCACCACCCTCAACTCGGTCCAGTACGCCTTCGACAACATCGCGCCCGCCGTGTCGGTCGGGGCGACCTACACACTGGCGAACGCGAGTTCGCACCTCGACCTAGCCATCGGTGGCGCGTCGACCGCGGAAGGCGCCCAGGTCATCCAATGGCCGGCCACCGGAGGAGCGGAACAGAACTGGCGCTTCGATCGCCAGGCGGACTCGTACTTCACCGTGACGAACGCCAACAGCGGGAAGGTGCTCGCGGTCGCCGGGGCGTCCACGAGCAACGGCGCCCTCATGCAGCAGCAGACCCGGGTCGCGGGCTCGGCCTCCCAGGAGTGGGCCGTCGTGCAAGGGACGGACGGAACGTTCACGATCACCAACCGCAAGAGCAACCTCCCGATCGAGGACCCCTCCTTCTCGACCGCCAACGGGACGGCGATGGACCAGTGGACGGACAACGGCGGGGCTAACCAGCACTGGACGCTGACGCAGACCGCGCTTCCGACGCTCACCACGGGCAAGTTCGCGTTGCAGAACGGATTGGGCAAGTACTTGGAGATCCCGGCCGGGTCGACAGCCGCGGGCACCCAGGCGGACCAGTTCTGGTGCACCAACCAGGACTGGCACCTCTGGACCTTCACCGCGGTGGCGGGCGGCTACGAGATCGGGAACGCCAACTCCGGTCTCGCCCTGACCGACGAGTACACGGGCGGCAGCAGCGTGGTCGTGGACCAGCAACCCGCGACCGGCGCGGCGAAGCAGCTCTGGACTCTGGTGCCGAGCGGGTCGACGTACCTGATCAAGAACGTCGGCACCGGTCGTTACGCGGCGACGGCGGGCGCATCCACCGCGGATGGTGCCCCGACCGTCTCGTGGACCGCCCCCGGCGGTCCGGAGCAGGCCTGGACGGTGCGCCGAATCGACTGATACGCGGCCTACCCGGATCCGCTGGGCGGCGGGTTCGCCGCCGGCCAGCGGGCCCGGTCGCGCCCGGTCCGCGGAGTGGGGGGGGGTTGAGGTAAAAAAAAGCGGGGGGGGGGGTAAAAAAAAAACAAAAAGGGGGGGGGGCGGGGGAGGGCCCCCTCCTTCCCCCCCCCAAATTTGGACC
>JBQCCO010000054.1:0-7374 GCA_051962155.1 Leifsonia sp.
GAAGAACGTCAAGCCGATCATCTTCGACACCGCGCAGGCCGCGTTCCTGGCCGGCTACGCGGCCGCCAGCTACTCGAAGACCGGCATCGTCGGCACCTTCGGCGGCATGCAGATCCCGACCGTCACCATCTTCATGGACGGCTTCGCCGACGGTGTGAAGTACTACAACGACCAGAAGGGCAAGTCGGTCAAGGTCGTCGGCTGGGACGTCGACAAGCAGAACGGCTCCTTCACCGGTGGCTTCGACGCCAACGAGACCGCGAAGAACACGGCTCAGGGCATCATCGACCAGAACGCCGATGTGATCATGCCGGTCGGTGGGCCGATCTACCAGTCCGCAGCCCAGGCGATCAAGGACTCGGGCAAGCCGATCGCGATGATCGGCGTGGACGCGGACGTGTACCAGTCCGACCCGACCGTGAAGAGCCTGCTCCTCACCTCCGTCATGAAGGGCATGAAGCCCGCCACGAACGACGTGGTGACGCAGGCGGCGAAGGGCAAGTTCGACAGCGCTCCGTATGTCGGCACGCTGAAGAACGACGGCGTCGGCGTCGCCCCCTTCCACGACTTCGCGTCGAAGGTGGACTCGGGACTGCAGGGTGAGCTCGACAAGATCAAGGCCGGCATCATCGACGGCTCGATCAAGGTCACCTCGCCTTCGTCGCCCAAGCAGTAACTACGCGAGAACAGGGACGGGGAGGTCAGCCGCGGCTGGCCTCCCCGTCTCGTTGGCCCTTGTCGGCGGTGCTCATCTGCGCACACACTGACATATGCGCAGAAAGGTAGGGTGGATCCGCGATGAAGCCACCGACCGTTCCGCGTGTCTCCGCTCCTGGCGTGTCTTCGCTCCTCACCCGAGCGAGTAGAGAAGGAAACCCACCCGAATGAAGCTCGAACTCCGCGGCATCACCAAACGGTTCGGTGCCCTGGTCGCGAACGACCACATCGACCTGACGGTCGAACCCGGCGAGATCCACTGCCTGCTCGGCGAGAACGGCGCAGGCAAGTCCACCCTGATGAACGTGCTCTACGGCTTCTACCAGGCCGATGAGGGCGAGATCCTGCTCGACGACGTCGTCCAGCACTTCTCCGGCCCCGGCGACGCGATGAAGTCCGGCATCGGGATGGTGCACCAGCACTTCATGCTGATCCCCGTGTTCACGGTGGCAGAGAACGTCATGCTCGGCCACGAGCAGACGAAGTTCGGCGGACGCCTGGACCTGAACGCGGCCCGCGCGAAAGTGCGCGAGATCTCCGCGCGGTTCGGGTTCCACGTCGACCCCGACGCCCTGGTCGAGGACCTGCCGGTCGGCGTGCAGCAGCGCGTGGAGATCATCAAGGCCCTGTCCCAGGACGCGAAGGTGCTGGTCTTCGACGAGCCGACCGCGGTGCTGACCCCGCAGGAGACCGACGAGCTGATGGCGATCATGCGTCAGCTCAAGGAGCAGGGCACGGCCATCATCTTCATCACCCACAAGCTCCGCGAGGTGCGCGAGGTCGCCGACCGCATCACCGTGATCCGGCTGGGCAAGGTCATCGGCGAGGCGGAGCCGACCGCGACCAACGCGGAGCTCGCGTCGATGATGGTGGGCCGTGCGGTGTCGCTGACCGTCGAGAAGCTCCCGGCGACCGCCGGCGAGCCTGCTCTCGTGGTGAAGGACCTCTCGGTCATCGACCCCATCGGACAGCTTGTCGTCAACAACGTCAGCTTCGAGGTGCGCGCGGGCGAGATCCTCGCGATCGCAGGCGTGCAGGGCAACGGCCAGACCGAGTTGACGGAGGCGATCATCGGGCTCCAGCCGCGTGTGCAGGGTCAGATCCTGCTCGATGGCACGTCCATCCAGGGCCACAGTGTCCGCAAGGTGCTCGACGAAGGCGTCGGGTTCGTGCCGGAGGACCGCAATGAGGACGGCCTGGTGGGCGAGTTCACCATCCAGGAGAACCTGATGCTCGACCGTTCGACCGGTGATCCGTTCGTGAAGGGCGGGAACATCCAGTTCTCGTATCTGAAGGACTTCGCCGAAGAGAAGGTGCGTGAGTTCGACGTGCGGACGCAGTCCATCGACACCAAGGTCGGCCGGCTCTCCGGAGGCAACGCGCAGAAGGTGGTCCTTGCGCGCGAGCTGAGCCGCGAGCTGCGCCTGCTCGTCGCGGCGCAGCCGACGCGCGGTCTCGACGTCGGATCGATCGAGTTCGTCCACAAGCGCATCGTGGCGACGAGGGATGCCGGCGTGCCGGTCGTCGTCGTGTCGACGGAGCTCGACGAGGTGGCGGCGCTGGCCGACCGCATCGCCGTGATGTACCGCGGGGGGATCGTGGGAATCGTTCCGGGTGACACCCCCCGCGACGTCCTCGGCCTGATGATGGCCGGCGAGTCGCCCGAGCAGGCAGGAGCAGCAGCATGACCGGGACCCCGACGTCCGGCGGGCCTGTGGCGCCGGCGCAGCCGGCCCCGCCCGCGCAGCCCCGCACGGCGGAGCCCGCCGGCGGGCGCGACCAGGAGCCCTCGCGCTGGAACGAGACCGTCCGCGAGATCATGAGCGGGTCGGTGGTCATCTCCATCCTCGCGGTCGTGCTGGCGCTGGTCGTCGGAGCGATCCTGATCGCCGCGACGGATCCGACGGTGCAGCATGCGTCGTCCTACTTCTTCGCGCGGCCCGGCGACACCTTCTCCGCGATCTGGTCGTCGGTGTCGAACGCCTACGTCTCGATGTTCCAGGGTGCGATCTACAACTTCCGCCGGCCCTCCTTCGCCGCCGGCATCCGGCCGTTGACCGAGACGCTCACCTTCGCCACGCCGCTCATCGTCAGCGGTCTCGGTGTCGCGCTGGCGTTCCGCGTCGGACTGTTCAACATCGGTGGCCAGGGGCAGCTCCTGATCGCGGCGGCGGCAGCGGCCTGGGTCGGGTTCTCGTTCTCGCTCCCGCCGGTCGTCCACCTGGTCCTCGCGGTCGTCGCCGGCATCGTCGGCGGTGCGATCTGGGCCGGCATCGTCGGACTTCTGAAGGCGCGGACGGGCGCGCACGAGGTGATCGTCACGATCATGCTGAACTACATCGCCTTCTACCTGATCTCGTACATGCTGCGGACCCAGGGCCTGCTGCAGGCGCCCGGGTCGAGCAACCCGAAGGCTCCGCCCGTGCACGCCAATGCGGTGTTCCCTCCGCTGTTCGGCGATCAGTACAACGTCACGTGGGCGTTCGTGCTGGTCATCGCCGCGACCGTGGTCGTCTGGTGGCTGATCAACCGGTCCGGCCTCGGTTTCCGGTTCCGCGCGGTGGGCGAGAACCCGAACGCTGCTCGTGTCGCAGGCATCAACGTCAAGAACGTCTACGTCTACGCGATGCTCATCGCCGGTGGGCTGGTCGGGATCGCGGGAGCGAGTCAAGCGCTCGGCGTCTTCCCTCAGGGCATCAGCTCGGGGGTGGATGCGGGGATCGGCTTCGACGCGATCACTGTCGCGCTGCTCGGCCGCTCGCGGCCCGGTGGCGTGTTCATCGCCGGTCTGCTGTTCGGCGCGCTCAAGGCCGGCGGCTACACCATCCAGGCAGCGAACGACATCCCCATCGACATCGTGCTCATCCTGCAGTCGCTGATCGTCCTGTTCGTCGCCGCCCCGCCGCTCGTGCGCGCGATCTTCCGTCTCCCTGCTCCGGGCACGTCGCCCCGGAGACCGCGTCCCATCGTCACGAAGGAGGTGGAGGCCAAGTGACCACCACCGCCCCCGTCATTCCCGACTCCTCGCCCATCGTCCTCGAGAAGGCGCAGATCCGCTCCTGGAAGGCACCGATCGCCTTCGGAGTGTTCGTGCTGATCAGCCTGATCCTGTTCTTCGGATTCGCGCGTCACGGGCAGAGCACCTTCCGCTTCTCCGAGAGCTCCGACGCCATCAAGGTGCCGAACCTCACCGTCGACACGTTCGTCGCGACGACCGTGATCATCGTCCTCCTGCTCGCGGCGACGGTGTGGAGCGCGTACCTGTCGTACCAGGCCAGGAGGACGCCGATCTGGGCGGTCATCGTCTTCTCGCTGCTCTTCATGTTCGCGTTCCTGTCGTGGGCCGACTCCGGCAGCCCCTATCCCGTGCCGGTCACGGGCCTTCTGCTCGGAACGATCAGCCTCGCCGTGCCGCTCGTGTTCGGCGCCCTCGGCGGCGTCGTGTCGGAGCGCGGAGGCGTCGTCAACGTCGCGATCGAGGGCCAGCTGCTCGCCGGCGCGTTCGTCTCGGCGATGACGGCGACGCTCACCGGGAGCTGGGTCGTCGGGCTCGTCGCCGCGATGATCGCGGGCGTGCTGGTCTCCTTCCTCCTCGGCGCCTTCGGCATCAAGTACCTGGTCGACCCGGTCATCGTCGGAGTCGTGCTCAACGTGCTGGTGATCGGCCTCACGAGCTTCCTCTATTCCAAGGTCCTGGCCGGCAACCCGCAGCTGCTCAACCACCCTCCGCGCCTGCCGCAGTGGCCGATCCCGCTGCTCTCCGACATCCCGGTCATCGGCAAGGTCCTGTTCGACCAGTCGATCATCGAGTACCTGATGTACATCGCGGTCTTCCTGGTCTGGTTCGGGCTGTTCAAGACCCGCTGGGGCCTGCGGCTGCGGTCGGTCGGCGAGCACCCGGAGGCGGCCGACACGGTCGGCATCAACGTCAACAGCACCCGCTTCTGGAACGTCTCCCTCGCCGGCGCGATCGCCGGTCTCGGCGGGGCCTATTACACGCTGGGCTCGGTGGGTGCGTTCTCCAAGGAGATGACCGCAGGCCAAGGGTTCATCGCCCTCGCGGCCGTCATCTTCGGGCGGTGGGACCCCATCCGTGCCACCCTCGCTGCGCTCCTGTTCGGCTTCGCGACGAACCTGCAGAACGTGCTCAGCACCATCGGCTCGCCCGTCCCGAGCGAGTTCATGCTGATGCTCCCGTACGTCGTGACCATCCTCGCCGTCGCCGGCCTCGTCGGTCTCTCTCGCGCGCCCGCCGCCGACGGGAAGCCGTACATCAAGTCATGAGCAGCATCCCCCTCTCACCCGGCACCATCGACTGGGGTGCGCTGCGCGCCGCGGCGAACGAAGCGATGGCGCACGCCTACGTCCCCTACTCGAAGTTCCCCGTCGGGGCCGCGGCCCTGGTGGACGACGGCCGCATCGTCAGCGGCTGCAACGTCGAGAACGCGAGCTACGGCATCACGCTGTGCGCCGAGTGCGGACTCGTGTCGTCGCTCGCGATGACCGGCGGCGGCCACCTCGTCGCCTTCACCTGCGTGGACGGTGACGGCGCGACGCTCATGCCGTGCGGCCGCTGCCGGCAGCTCCTCTACGAGCACTCGGCCGACGGGATGCTGCTGGAGACCGTCTCGGGCATCCGCACCATCGACGAGGTGCTGCCCGACGCCTTCGGGCCGCGCCAGCTCGCCGCGTACGCGGCCGAGCACGAGAACGACTGAACAGGAAACCCTCCGTGACCGACCGTGCAGAAGTCGAGGCGTTCGACGCCGTCGACCTGATCAGGACCAAGCGCGACCGCGGCGAGCTGAGCACCGCCGAGATCGGCTGGCTCATCGACGCCTACACCCGCGGCTACGTGGGCGACGAGCAGATGTCCGCGATGACGATGGCGATCTTCCTCAACGGGATGACCCGCCGTGAGATCAAGGACATGACGCTGGCGATGATCGCGTCCGGCGAGCGGATGGACTTCTCGGGGCTCGGGAAGCCGACCGCCGACAAGCACTCCACGGGCGGGGTCGGCGACAAGATCACCCTGCCGCTGATGCCGCTGGTCGCGACGTTCGGCGTCGCGGTCCCGCAGCTGTCGGGCCGCGGGCTCGGTCATACCGGCGGGACGCTCGACAAGCTGGAGAGCATCCCGGGCTGGCGCGCCAACCTCAGCAACGAGGAGATGTTCGCGCAGCTGCAGAACGAGGGCGGAGTGATCTGCGCCGCCGGATCCGGTCTCGCGCCCGCGGACGGCAAGCTCTACGCCCTGCGCGACATCACCGGCACGGTCGAGGCCATCCCGTTGATCGCGTCCTCGATCATGTCGAAGAAGATCGCCGAAGGCACGGGTGCCCTCGTGCTGGACGTGAAGTTCGGCTCGGGTGCGTTCCTCAAGGACATCGAGCGGTCGCGGGAGCTCGCCCGGACGATGGTGGAGCTGGGCAGGGATGCCGGAGTCGCGACCTCGGCGCTGCTCACCGACATGAACGTCCCGCTGGGGCTCGCGATCGGCAACGCCAACGAGGTGCGGGAGTCGGTGGAGGTGCTCGCCGGCGGTGGCCCGGCCGACATCGTCGAACTGACCGTGGCGCTGGCGCGCGAGATGCTGACGCTCGCCGGACGCCCGGACGAGGATGTGGAGGCGGCCCTGAAGGACGGCCGCGCGATGGACAAGTGGCGCGACGTCATCCGTGCCCAAGGCGGAGACCCGGAGGCGCCGCTGCCGGTGCCGAAGGAGACGCACACCGTCGTCGCCCAAGAGGACGGCATCCTCGTGGAGCAGCAGGCCCTGCCGTTCGGCATCGCCGCCTGGCGGCTCGGGGCGGGGCGGGCGCGCAAGCAGGATCCGGTGCAGCACGCGGCCGGGATCGACCTGCACGCGAAGCCCGGCGACACGGTCCGCGCGGGCGAGCCGCTGTTCACGCTGTCGGCGGACGAGCCGGCTCGCTTCGAGCGCGCCCTCGAAGCGCTCGAGGGCGCGTACCGCATCGCGCCGGCCGGGACGCCCTTCGAGCGCGGCCCGCTGATCGCCGATCGCATCGCCTAGGGTGGGGGACATGAGCGACGCCTGGAACGAGTACACACTGGCCGACGGCACCGAGGTGCGGCCCCTGCCGAAGGTATCCCTGCACGATCACCTGGACGGCGGCCTTCGCCCCGGCACCGTGATCGAGCTCGCCGAGGAGATCGGGCTGGAGCTCCCGGCACGGGATGCGGGCGAGCTGGCCCGCTGGTTCGCTGAGAAGTCGAACTCGGGCTCACTCGTCGAGTACCTCAAGACCTTCGACCTGACCACCGCCGTGATGCAGACCCGTGAGGGCCTGGTCCGCGTCGCCCGCGAGTCCGTCCAGGACCTCGGAGCCGACGGCGTCGTCTACGGCGAGCTCCGCTGGGCTCCCGAGCAGCATCTCTCTGCAGGCCTGAGCCTCGACGAGACGGTCGAGGCGGTGCAGGAGGGCATCGAGCTGGGCATCGAGGACGTGCGCGCGGCCGGCGGCCGCATCCGCATCGGGCAGCTGGTCTCCGCCATGCGCCACAACGACCGCGGACGTGTGGTCTCCGATGTGGCTTTAAGCCAACCCCACCGCGGGGGGGTCGGGTTAGACAAAACCCGGCCCGAGGCCGGCTTAACCGCGTTGAATCCCCCCGATTTCTTCTAAAACCATT
>JBQCCO010000055.1:0-3345 GCA_051962155.1 Leifsonia sp.
CTGGTCGGCCGACGCGTGTGACATCGCGAGCCGTGAGGAACTCGCGATCTTCTGATGACCTCCGGCCGCATCTGGATCTACGAAGCGACCGTCATCCGGCCGGTCGATGGAGACACGACCGTGATGGACATCGACCAGGGGATGAACCATTGGGGGCGCAACCAATACATCCGGTTCGCGGGGATCAACGCACCCGAGACGCGCGGGGCAACGAAGCCGGCGGGAGACGCAGCGACCGCGCACCTGATGGGATTGATCCCGGTCGCGTCGAAGGTGTGGCTTGCGACGGTCGAGTACGACGAGTTCGAGAAGTACGGTCGCGTCCTCGCTGTCGTCTATACGGCGCCACCGACATCGCTGAACTGGGCTGACGCCCAACTCGCGGATCTCTTGCCGGGTTCGGTGAACCAGGAGATGATCGATTCCGGTAACGCGATCTTCTACGAGCCGGCATGAACGTCCTCTCAAGGATCAGCCGCGCGATGACCGGGCCGAGCATCGCGGAGATGGCCGAGTCGTCGCTGCTCAGGCGGGATGTGCAGCCGCTTGAGGGCACGAACATGAGCCTCTGGAACTCCGTCATCCCTGCGTGGTGGACGGAGAATGGGATGAACGACCTGGGGAAATCGTTCTGGCCCGGAAACGGTCTGCTCGCCGAACGGGTTTGGATCGCGTCTCGCTGTTTGCAGATGAATTCGCAGCAGATCGCGTCGATGCCGTTGCGCTTCGAGGCTCCGAACGTGACGGACGCGACGGAGCCGATGTGGGTGTCGAACCCCGACCCGCTCTACTACCCGAACGGTGTCAGCGACGCAGTCATGGCGCTGGTCCATGACATCTACGGGTGGGGCTGGGGCCTCGGCTACATCACGCAACGGTACGCGAACGGGTATCCGCGGAACTGGACGGTCATCCCAGCTGCACGGTGTGAACCATTGTGGGATGAGAACGGCCAGCGTGAATACAAGATCGGCGGCACGTATCTCGACCCGCAGGACGTGATCCAGATCGACCGCGACCCAGGCTGCTCGAGCCATGGGGCCGCGCATGGGACGAGCGCGATCCAAGCCTACGCGCAGCTCGCCTGGGGCCTCCTCGCCGGCGGCAACCAGGCGATGTCGGTGAACACGGGTGGCATCCCGAAGGTGTCGTTGAAGGTGACGGATCCGAACCGGAAACTCACGGCGCAGCAGGCTGAGAATCTGCAGACGCAGTGGATGCTGCGCACCCAGTCAAGGGACGGGGCGCCGCCCGTGTTGCCGTACGAGCTCGACTTCAAAGAGCTGAGTTGGAGTCCGAAGGACATGGCGTTGCTGGAGACGCAGGAGTTCAACGCTCTCGCGATCGCGACCGCGTTCGGAATCCCGGCGATCCTGCTCAACATGACGGTCGGCGGTGGCCGCGGCAACTCGAGCCTGACCTACCAGAACCCCGCCATGTTGGGTGAGATGTGGTGGCGGTTCGAGCTCAGGCCGATGGCGAAACGAATCGCTGACGCGTTCACAGCGCAGGCGTTGCCCGCAGGGCAGTGGGTGTGGTTCGACGCGCAGGACACGTTCCAGCCGTTGAACACGCCTGACGCGGGGCCGTTCGCGACGGATGAGGACGACCCACAGGCGGCTGCGACCGCAGCGGACTCGCCTGGGACGCCGACCCCGGTCGAGCCATCGTCGGCCTCTGCTTCTCCAGCCCAGACATCTACCCAGTCGCCGACGCGGCTGGTCGCACTAGGGAGGAATTGATGACAATGACCGAAGTTGTGGAGGAGGCGAAGGCCGAGCGCGGGATCCTCGTCCGCACCTTCGGCCTCCAGGCACAAGCAGCCGGTGACGGACGCACGATCAACGTGCGGGTCGTCCCGTTCGACGAGATCGCTGATGTCGCGGACCCGCCGGACTTCAAACCGTACCGGGAGCAGTTCATGCCGGGCGTGTTCTCACGGAACGAGCCGCACGCCCACCGGATCCGGCTTCGCTCCGACCATGACGCCCTTGACGAGAATGGGGCAAGGAAATCGGGTACGGCCGGGATCGTCGGGAACGGCGTCAGTCTCACCTCAACGCAGGGCGGCTATGAGGGCGAGTTCCGGTTTCTCGACACACCAGAGGCGATGACTGCGCGCGAGCTCGTTCTCAACGGCGGCTATGACGGCGTGTCGGCGGAGTTCAAGCCGATCCGCAGCGTCCGCACCGGGGACGGGATCGTGCAACGCCAAGTCGCTCATCTCGACTCGGTCGCTCTCGCCACGGGTCCCGCCTACTCGAAGGCGGAGATTCTGGCGCTACGGGAGGAGCAGATCATCGACGAGGCCCTGCTGCCGCCGGCGCCGAACACGGAGGTGCTTGAGCGGTGCGCCGATCTCGGCATCGACCTCCCCGAAGACATGGCGATCCTCCTCAGCCGCGCCTACACGGAAGCCGCCTGGGACGGGTCAGCGTCCCGGTGGGACACAGCGGAGGCGTACTGTGCCGCGTCGGCGATCGACCTCAACCCTGCCGGGAAGCCGAAGACGAAGACCGCCTGCCATCTCCCCTTCAAGGAGCCTGGTAGCGGAACGATTAACGTGAACGGCGTCCGTGCCGCTCTCGCCCGGATCGGGCAGGGCTACCCGGATGACGCAACCCAGGCGCAGAGGGATGCCGCCAAGTCGCGGCTCGAGAAGATCCTGAACTCGTTCAACTCAACCACTCCCTAACCAGCTAGCAGACCTACTCGTATGGCGCACCCCGTCAACAGAACGGGCACCTCGGCATGGACCGACACCCCCGAAGACGACACCCGCCAGCAGCACCGGATGTCAACCACAACTTCGGAGGTGCAGGGGTAATGGCCCCGACCACAACGCAGGCCGAGACGCGGCTCGCCACCCTCCTCGATGAGCGGCAGCTCATCACGGAGAAGTGGGAGGCGCTCAACGCGGCCATCAACAGCCGTGACGACAAGGCTCTCAGCGAGACCGAGTCGGAGCACGTCGTCATGTACCGGGAGCGGGTCACGGAGATCGACGCCGAGACAGCCACGCTCGCCGACGACATCAAGAGCACCCGTGAGGCGATCGCGAACGCGGCCTCCCTCCGGCGTGCGATGGCGGGCGCCGAGGACGGCGTCGAAGAGGCGGGAGACGGGATCGTCTACCGCGACTTCGCGACCTACGCCCGTGACGTCATCCTCACCCGCGGGTCGACCGAGTGCAGCAAGATCGCACAGCTCGCCGGTGGCGAGGAGACGGTCCTGAAGGCGCGCGAGCGGCTCCAGCTGCTCAAGCGCACCCCGGCGAACACGCTCTCCAGCAACGTTTCCGGGCTCATCCCGTACCAGCACATCGACCAGATCTTCCAGGTCATC
>JBQCCO010000056.1:0-8276 GCA_051962155.1 Leifsonia sp.
TTGCGCTTGGTGCGGCCGTGCTCACCCGGAGCGTAGGGGCGCTTCTCCATGTAGCGCGCCGCCTTCGGGGTGAGCGGGATGCCCAGGGCCCGCGACTCGCGGGTCTTGCTGCGGGAACGTGAAGACACGGTTTCCTTTCGATTTCTCTCTGAAGTGGTGGATGCGGGCATGCGTATGCGTCCGCAGAGAGAGGGATTGTCGCCAGGGACGCCCGGCTACAGGGCTACTCCCATCGAATCGTGACCGCGGCAGCCGCACCCCGAACACGCTTCTAGGCGCAGAAAGTCTAGCAGACCGACGTCATCGCCCGCGCACGATGCGGCGCAGCTTCGCCAGCCGTGCGGCGACGTCGCGCTCATTGCCGTGCTCGGTCGGCGTGTAGTAGGTCGTGCCGTCCAGTTCGTCGGGGAGATACTGCTGCTTCAGCACTCCGAGCTCGTCGTCGTGCGGGTACTGGTAGCCCTTGCCGTGGCCGAGCCGCTTGGCGCCGGGATAGTGCGCGTCGCGCAGGTGCTTCGGGACGCGGCCGATCCTGCCCGCGCGCACGTCGGCGATCGCCGCGTCCAGCGCCATGTAGGCCGCATTCGACTTCGGCGCGGTCGCCAGGTGCACCACGGCCTGGGCGAGCGGGATGCGGCCTTCGGGCATCCCGATGTACTGGACCGCGTCGGCCGCCGCGATCGCCACGCCGAGCGCCTGCGGGTCGGCCATCCCGATGTCCTCCGACGCCAGGATGATGATCCGCCGGGCGATGAAGCGCGGATCCTCACCGGCCTCGATCATGCGCGCCAGGTAGTGGAGGGACGCGTCGACGTCCGACCCGCGCACCGACTTGATGAACGCGCTGATCACGTCGTAGTGCTCGTCGCCGTTGCGGTCGTAGCGGAGCAGGGCGCGGTCGACCGCCTGCGCGACGAGCTCGGCGGTGATGACCGGCTTCTCCTTGGCCGTCGCCGGCGTCGCGGACGCAGCCGTCACGGATGCCGCTTCGAGCGCGGTGAGGGCCCGTCGTGCGTCGCCGGACGCGAGGCGGATCAGCGCGGCCCGGGCCTCCGGGGCGAGCACGTACTGGTCTGCGAGCCCCCGGTCGTCGGCCACGGCGCGGTCGATGACCGTGCCGAGGTCGTCGTCGCTGAGCGTCTCGAGCGTGAGCAGCAGGCTGCGGGAGAGCAGCGGCGAGATGACCGAGAACGACGGGTTCTCGGTGGTCGCGGCGACGAGGATCACCCAGCCGTTCTCGACGCCCGGGAGCAGCGCATCCTGCTGAGCCTTCGTGAAACGGTGGATCTCGTCGAGGAAGAGGACCGTCGAGATGCCGTACAGGTCGCGGGTGGAGAGCGCCTCATCCATCACCAGCCGGACGTCCTTGACCCCGGCGGTGACCGCCGACAGCTCGACGAACCGGCGTCCGGATGAGTGAGCGATCGCCTGAGCGAGCGTGGTCTTGCCCGTGCCCGGCGGACCCCACAGGATCACGGAGACGGAACCGGTCTGGCCCTCCTTGTCGGAGGCGAGCGCGACCAGCGGCGACCCCGGTTTCAGGAGGTGACGCTGCCCGGCCACCTCGTCCAGAGATTTCGGGCGCATGCGCACCGCGAGGGGTGTCGCCCCCGCCCGGAGCCCTGGTTGCGTGTCGACCACTCCATAAGGCTAGTCGCGACCGCCGACACTCCCGCCCGTCGGCGGCAGGCCGGAAGTCAGGGTCGAGTTGGTCGTCCATAGACCGGACGGATAGGGTTCTCCATGATCCAGCGGGCCGACGTCTCGCGGACATCCCCCGAACGACTCTCCGGAGGACCAACGTGGCACCGAAGCAGAACGACCGCGACGCCCGACTGGCTCGGGAGCGGCTCCGCGCCTATCAGGCGCGCCAGAGCGTGCACGAGCACAAGGTCAAGCGGCGCACGCGTGACAACTGGGTGGCCGGAATTGCGGCCGCCGTGATCGTGGTGCTGGCCGTCGGCACGCAGCTGCTCTACTTCTCCGCCGGCCCCGGCGCCGCGAAGGCATCGGCATCGGCATCGCCGTCCAGCTCGGCCTCCGCCTCGCCCTCGCCGTCTGCCTCCTCCTCGGGAAACGTCCCGCCCAAGACGCTCGCCGAGGACCGCACCTGGAAGGGCACTCTGACGATCAACGGCATCCCGCTCGGGGTCTCGCTCGACGGCGCGAAGGCGCCTCAGGCGGTCTCCTCCACGGTCTCGCTGGTGCAGAAGAAGTTCTACGACGGTCTCACCTGCCACCGCCTGACCAACGGCGGGTTCTACGTGCTGCAGTGCGGCGACCCCCAGGGCAACGGGTCCGGCGGCCCGGGCTACTCGTACGGACCGATCGAGAACGCGCCGAAGGACAACGTCTACAAGGCGGGCACCATCGCGATGGCCCGTCAGGGTGACAACGCGAACAGCCAGGGCAGCCAGTTCTTCATCGTCTACAAGGACACCACCATCCAGGCCGACCAGGCCGGCGGCTACACCGTCATCGGCACGATCACGAGCGGCCTCGACCAGCTCGAGTCGAAGGTCACCGACAAGGGGATCCAGGGCGGGAAGACCGACGGAGCGCCCGCTGTGGCGACCACCATCAACGGCTTCACCCTGCAGTGACCGCGACAGGTGCAATAGGCTGATTCCCGAACGTGGGGCGGCATCCCGCCCGGATCGCGCAGCAGCAAGGTGAGGCTCTTGGCTACTTCTGAACAGCACCCCTGGGGTCGTGTCGATGACACCGGGACCGTGTACGTCCGCGAGGGCGACGGCGAACGCATCGTCGGCGAGTACCCCGATGGAACGGCGGAGGAGGCTCTGGCGTACTTCGAGCGCAAGTACACGGACCTCGCCGGGCAGGTCGGGCTGCTGGAGCAGCGCGCCCGCCGCGGCGCGCCGGCCACCGACATCGCCCGGTCCGTCGCCAATCTCCGGAAGGCCGTCGAGGGCGCTAACGCGGTCGGCGATCTCGCATCGCTGCTCACCCGGCTGGATGCGCTCGGCGGCACGGTCGAAGAGCTCACCGAGCAGCAGAGCGCCGAGGCCAAGGCAGCGCTCGACGCGGCCATCGCCGAGCGCACTGCGATCGTCGAGCAGGCGGAGGCGCTTGCCGCGCAGGATCCGGCCCGCACCCAGTGGAAGACCACGAGTGCAGAGCTCGACGCTCTCTTCGCACGGTGGCAGGCCCACCAGCAGGACGGCCCGCGCCTGCCCAAGAACGAGGCCAACGACCTGTGGAAGCGGTTCCGCGCCGCACGATCCACGATCGAGCACAACCGCAAGGCCTTCTTCGCCGAGCTCGACACGCAGCACCGCGATGTGCGCAACCGCAAGGCCGCGCTGATCGAACAGGCCGAGAAGCTGATCCCGCTCGGCGCCGACGGCGTCCCGGAGTACCGGCGGCTGCTCGACGAGTGGAAGGCCGCCGGCCGTGCGGGCAAGAAGAACGACGACGCGCTGTGGGCACGATTCAAGGCCGCCGGCGACGCCATCTACTCGGCCAAGGCGGAGGTCGATGCGCGCGACAGCGCCGAGTACGACGACAACCTGCGGCTGAAGCTCGCCCTGCTCGACGAGGCCGAGCCGCTGCTGAAGGCGACCGATCGCGAGTCGGCGCGGGCTCAGCTGCTGTCCATCCAGGAGCGCTGGGACCAGATCGGCCGCGTCCCGCGGGAGCAGGTCCGTCCCATCGAGGACCGCCTCCGCAAGGTCGAGACAGCCGTCCGGCGCCTCGACGAGGAGCACTGGCAGAAGAACAACCCCGAGAAGAAGGCGCGTGCGGAGGGCCTGGCCGGCCAGCTGAACGCGGCGATCGCGAAGCTCGAGGAAGAGCTGGCCGAGGCCCAGGCCTCCGGCGACAGTGCGAAGGTCAAGGCGGCGCAGGAAGCGCTGGACGCTCGCAAGATCTGGCTCGACGCACTGGGCTGATCCGCGTCCCGTCCACAGGCGGGGCGGCGAGCGCGTTCTCCCCCGCTTCGTCGCAGGCCGGCCGCCTGGCCGGCCTGCAGACGAGGCTGGAGGCATGACCTCGCTCTCGCCCCCTCTGCTCGATGCCGGCATCCTGCCGGTGGTAGAACTGCTCGCGCTGTGCCTCGACGGGCAGCTGTTCCGTGTCGGCGACGCTTTCGCGCCGATCGACGCTCCTGACGGGCCCGAGCTCCGGGCGCACGCGTTCTCGCGCTCAGCACCCTCCTGGGCGGTCGCGGACCGTGGCTCCGCGGCGTGGATCCACGGGACGCGGTCCTCGCCACCGCCCGTCCCGCAAGTGAGCGTGCCGCCGCATCGCCGGGGAAGCGCGCTCTCCCCCGCGCTCGACGCACGTCACCGGTCCGTGCCTCCCGATGACCAGCTCGCCCTCGCGAGAGTGCGGGTCACGACGCCGCTGCGCACGGCTGTCGACCTCCTCAGCGAGGCGAGACCGTTCGGCGACGCTCAGGCTCTGGAGGTGCGTCATCTGCTCGCGCTGGCCGACATCGCACCCTCCGAGCTGGACGGCCGGCTGCGGAGCGGCCGACGCAAAGGGTGCGTGCTCGCCCGCAGCCGGCTTCCTGCGGTAGCGCAGGCCGCTCTCCAAGTGCCCGCGCGGCGGGCGGAATCGGCTCAGCCGACCGAATCAGGTCAGCCGCCGCTGACGCGGTAGACGTCGTAGACGCCGTCGATGCGGCGCACGGCGTTGAGGACGCGATCCAAGTGGGTGGTGTCGCCCATCTCGAAGACGAAGCGACTGAGCGCCAGGCGGTCGCTGGAGGTGGTGACCGTGGCGGAAAGGATGTTGACGTGATGCTCGGAAAGCACGCGCGTGACGTCGCTCAGCAGTCCGGAGCGATCGAGCGCTTCGACCTGGATCTGCACGAGGAAGATGCTCTTCGAGCTCGGCGCCCACTCCACCTCGATCATGCGCTCGGGCTCCTGCAGCAGCGACTGCACGTTGTGGCAGTTCGACTGGTGCACCGAGACGCCCTGCCCCCGGGTGATGAAGCCGACGATCGGGTCACCCGGCACCGGCGTGCAGCACTTCGCGAGCTTCACGAGGATGTCGGGCGCTCCCCGTACGAGGATGCCGGAGTCGCTGTTGCGCAACTGGCGCCGGCCCTTGACCGGAATGTCCAACTCCCCGTCGGACTCCACCTCCGTCTGCAGCGACGCCACGATCTTCTCGATGACGGACTGGGTGGAGATGTGGCCCTCGCCGACCGCCGCATACAGCGACGACACGTCCGGATGCTTGAGCGAGGACGCGACCTCGACGAGCGCGTCCTGAGTCATCAGCTTCTGCAGCGGCAGGTTCTGCTTGCGCATCGCGCGCGCGATCGCATCCTTGCCCTGCTCGATCGCCTCGTCGCGGCGCTCCTTGGTGAACCACTGGCGGATCTTGTTGCGCGCCCGCGGGCTCTTGACGAAGTTCAGCCAGTCCTGACTGGGTCCGGAGTCGGGGTTCTTGGAGGTGAAGATCTCGACGACATCGCCCGTGTTGAGGCTGCTCTCCAAGGGGACGAGCCGGCCGTTGACCTTCGCCCCCATCGTCCGGTGGCCGACCTCCGTGTGCACGGCGTAGGCGAAGTCGACCGGCGTCGCGCCGGCCGGCAGGCCGATCACACGGCCCTTCGGTGTGAAGACGTAGGTCTCCTTCGCGCCGATCTCGAAGCGGAGGGAGTCGAGGAACTCGCTGGGATCGGCGGTCTCGGCCTGCCAATCGGAGATGTGCGCGAGCCACGCCAGGTCGGTGTCGAACTTGGCCGGGCCGCCGGCGCTCTTGCCGGTGGTCTGTTCCTTGTACTTCCAGTGCGCGGCGACACCGAACTCGGCCCGCTGGTGCATCTCCTCGGTGCGGATCTGGATCTCCACCGGGCGACCCTGCGGTCCGATCACCGTCGTGTGCAACGACTGGTACAGATTGAACTTCG
This sequence comes from Leifsonia sp., assembly GCA_051962155.1. Classification (GTDB taxonomy): domain Bacteria; phylum Actinomycetota; class Actinomycetes; order Actinomycetales; family Microbacteriaceae; genus Leifsonia. The sequence continues at coordinate 5,888 of JBQCCO010000056.1, forward strand.
GCGTGGCGTTGTAATCCTTGAAGCGACCGGGCATCGGCGTCCAGCGCGCATGGATCTGCCCGAGCACGGCATAGCAATCGCGCACCGTGTTGACCAGCACCCGGATACCGACGAGGTCGTAGATGTCGTCGAACTCGCGACCGCGGACCACCATCTTCTGATAGATCGAGTAGTACTGCTTCGGCCGGCCCACGACTTTGCCGCGGATCCTGGCGGACTTCAAGTCCTCGTTGATGGCATCGATCACCTGCTGCACCAGGCGCTCGCGCTCGGGCGTCCGCTGCTTCACGAGACTCTCGATCTCGGCGTACAGCTTCGGATAGAGAACCGCGAAGGACAGGTCCTCGAGCTCCCACTTGATCGCCTGGATACCGAGGCGGTGCGCGAGGGGGGCGTAGATCTCGAGGGTCTCCGTGGCTTTCCGCGTGGCGGATGCGGCAGGCACGAAGCCCCACGTACGGGCGTTGTGGAGCCGGTCCGCCAGCTTGATGATGAGCACGCGGATGTCCTTCGACATCGCCACGATCATCTTGCGTACGGTCTCGGCCTGGGCGCTGTCGCCGTACTTCACCTTGTCGAGCTTGGTGACGCCATCGACAAGCATCGCGATCTCGTCGCCGAACTGGTCGCGCAGCTCATCCAGCGTGTACTCGGTGTCCTCGACGGTGTCGTGGAGCAGTGCCGCGGCGATCGTCTTCGCGCCGATGCCGAGGTCTGCGATGATCTGCGCAACGGCCACCGGATGGGTGATGTACGGCTCGCCCGAGCGGCGCTTCTGACCGCGGTGGGCTCGCTCGGCCACGGAATACGCGCGCTCGATGAGCGACAGGTCGGCCTTCGGGTGGTGCATCCGCACCGTGCGAATCAGTGTGTCGACGGCGCCGGAGGGCTGAGCCCGCGAAAAGATCCGGGGCACCAGGCGGCGCAGCGAAGCGGTCTGCGATGTCGTTGTGTCAACCATTCGCGCGCGCCTCCTGACGTCTATTATGGCCGCTCCCGCACACCGTTCTTTCACGGTGGACGCGGTCGGCCTAGACGATCGCTCCTGGCGTACCGTCGTCGCGGACGACCGGGCCCCCGTCGGCCTGCCAGGCTGCCATCCCGCCCGCGACGTTGGCGGCAGGATAGTTCGCCTCGATCAGCGCTTGGGCGACCATCCGCGACCGGCCTCCGACGAGGCAGATCACCAGCAGCTGGCGATCCTCCGGCAGCTCGTGCTGACGAGCGCCCAGCTCACCGAGAGGGATGTGATGGGCGGCAGGCGCATGGCCCGCCTCCCATTCGTGATTCTCACGCACATCGAGCAGCCAGGCCTCGCCGGCGTCGACCAGTTCACGGGCACGCGAGACGGACACCTCCTCGTCCGGCAGGAACCGTGGCTGAGCGGAGGTGTCCGGCATGCGTGTCTACTCCGAGGCGGCGACGACCGCGTCGCTCTTCACAGCGGCCCGCGGCCGGATGGAGAGCACCTTGATGTCGTGCTTACGGATGGCCGGCTCCTTCTCGCGGAACTGCGAGTACATCGGCGCCGCCAGGAAGATCGTCGAGTAGGTGCCGACCACGATGCCGATGAGGAGCGCGAGCGAGATGTCGCGGAGCGTGGCTGCGCCGAGGGCGTAGGCGCCGATGAAGAGGATGGACGCGACCGGCAGCACCGCGACGACCGCGGTGTTGATCGAGCGCACGAGCGTCTGATTCACCGCAAGGTTGACGGCTTCGGGGAACGTCCGCCGGGTGAGCTCCAGCTCCTCCTTGGTGTTCTCGCGGATCTTGTCGAACACCACGACGGTGTCGTACAGCGAGTAGCCGAGGATGGTCAGGAAGCCGATCATCGTCGCCGGCGAGACCTCGAATCCGACGAGCGCGTAGACGCCCGCCGTGATGATCAGGTCGTGGAACAGCGAGACGATCGCCGCAGCCGACATCTTCCACGTACGGAAGTACAGCGCCATGGCGATGAACGCCAGCAGGAGGAACACGACGAGACCCTGAATGGACTGCTGCGTCACATCCGCACCCCACGATGGGCCGATGAACGTCGCAGACACCTCCGACGAGCTCACCCCGTACGCCTTGGCCAGCGCATCGGACACGTCGTGGGTCTGCGACTCCGAGAGCTGATCCGTCTGGACCCGCACGGCGTTCGCTCCGACGACGCTCACGTGGGAGACGGCATTCGGCACCACGCTCGTGACGGCGGACTGCGCCTTCGTCGTGTCCGTGCTCTGCACGTCGCTGATCTGGAACTGCGATCCGCCGCGGAACTCGATCGAGAAGTTGAATCCACCCCTCAGCACCGGGACCAGGATCGAGAGCACCACCATCACCGCAGCGATGGCGTACCAGATCTTCCGCCGGCCGACGAAGTCGATCGAGCGCGCCCCGGTGT
>JBQCCO010000057.1:0-19440 GCA_051962155.1 Leifsonia sp.
CTCTGGAACGGCTTCCTGGTGGCCGTGCTCGGCATCCAGCCGATCATCGCAACACTGGTGCTGATGCTTGCGGGGCGCGGGATCGCCCTCCTGATCACCGGGGGCTTCATTACGACGATCACCAGCGCACCGTACGCATACATCTCTCAGGGGTACGTCTTCGGGCTGCCCTTCGCCTTCATCGTCTCGGTCGGCGCGATCATCGTCATCAGCCTGCTCGTGCGCCGGACCGCGCTCGGGGTGCTGACCGAGTCGGTCGGCATCAACCCGTCGGCCAGCCGCCTCGCCGGGGTGCGTTCTCGCGGCATCGTGTGGAGCCCCTACGGCCTGAGCGGTCTGCTGGCCGGGATCGCGGGCATCCTCTACAGCTCCAACATCATGGCGGCTGACGCCAACAACGCCGGCCTGAACATCGAGCTCGACGCCATCCTCGCGGTCGTGCTCGGCGGCACCTCGCTGGCGGGCGGCAAGTTCACGCTCGCGGGCACCGTCATCGGCGTCTTCATCCTGCAGACCCTGACGTCGACCATCACCTTCCTCGGCGTCCCGCCGGCGGTGACACCGGTCTTCAAGGCGGCCGTCGTGATCATCGTGTGCCTGTCGCAGTCGCGGCGGGTGCGCGCATGGCTCGGACGACTGCGACCACCGCAGCCGCGCATCGCAGCGCGCACGGCGGAAACCGAAAGGAGCGCGGCATGAGCGCGACCCCGATCCTCGAACCGACCCGGAGCGTCCGTATCGCGCCGTCGTGGCGGCACCGGCTGAGGAACAAGGCGTCGTGGGCGCCGGTCCTCGCCGCGGTGACCATCCTCATCCTGATGCTCGCCGCCGGTCAGGCGTATTTCGGGGTGTTCGTCACCCCGCGCATCCTGTCGTCGCTCTTCGTCGACAATGCCTATCTGATCGTGCTGGCCGCCGGAATGACCTTCGTCATCCTGAGCGGCGGGATCGACCTGTCGGTCGGTGCGGTGATGGCCTTCACGGGCATCCTGGGCGCCAAGCTGCTCGCGGCGGGCATCCCGACGTCGCTGGTGATCCCGTTGATGATCGCCGCCGGAGCGCTGTTCGGTCTGACCATCGGCGTGATGGTGCACTACTTCGATGTGCAGCCGTTCATCGCGTCCCTCGCCGCGATGTTCCTGGCGCGGGGCCTCTGCTTCGTGGTCAGCCTCGAGGCGATCCAGGTCAAAGAGCCGGCGGTGCTGTGGCTGCAATCGACCAAGCTGGGCTCCGGAGGCTGGTACATCACCCCGACGGTGATCATCGCCCTGCTCGTCGTCGCGGCGGCGATCTGGGTCCTCGGCTACACGCGCTTCGGGCGCACGGTCTACGCCGTCGGCGGCAACCAGCAGTCCGCACTGCTGATGGGTCTGCCCGTCGCGCGCACCCGTGTCCTCGTCTACGTCATCAGTGGAACCTGCGCCGGCGTGGCGGGCCTGCTGTTCACCTCGTACACGGCCGCGGGCTACAGCCTGAACGGCATCGGCACCGAGCTCGACACCATCGCCGCCGTCGTCATCGGAGGCACCCTGCTGACGGGCGGGAGCGGCTACGCGATCGGGTCGCTGGTCGGCGTGCACGTCTACGGCGTCATCAAGGTGTCCATCACCTTCCTCGGCGCCGACGCCTCCTGGACCCGGATCACCATCGGCATCCTGCTGCTGGCGTTCGTGGTGGTGCAGCGGCTCATCGTCGCCCGGACCAGCCGGAAGTGAGCGCAGCAGGACGGGCGTAGCAGCCGATAGTAGTGTGTACTCCGTCACCCAGGCGGACAAGGAGCGCGAGGCGACGATGCATGTCGACCCTGTCGTCGAGGTCAGCGGTGCGTCCGTGCGGTATGCGGGAGACGCGGCGCTCTCCAACGTCGACTTCCGGATGTTCCCGGGCGAAGTCCACTCCCTCTTGGGCGAGAACGGGGCAGGCAAGTCGACGCTGATCCGCGCGATCACCGGCGTCATCCCCCTCGACTCCGGCACGGTGCGGCTGGACGGGGTGGTCCGCACGTTCGCGAACCCGCGGCAGGCCCAGAAGGCGGGCATCCGCACGGTCTACCAGGAGGTGGACCTGCTGACCAACCTGACCGTCGCCGAGAACGTCATGCTCGGCCGCGAGCCGCGCCGCCGGGGCGGGATCGACTGGGCGCGCATGCGCTCCGAAGCACAGCGCGCTCTCGTCGGCCTCGGGCTGGACATCGACCCGGCCAGCCCGCTCGGGTCGTACTCACTGGCGGTGCAGCAGCTGGTCGCGATCGCCCGCGCCGTCTCCGCCGACCTCAAGGTGCTGGTGCTCGACGAGCCGACGTCGAGCCTCGACCAGGACGAGGTGACGGAACTCTTCCGCGTCATCCGGGAGCTGCGCTCGCGCGGCATCGCCATCCTCTTCGTCTCGCACTTCCTCGAGCAGGTCTACGAGATCTGCGACCGGGTCACCGTGCTCCGCAACGGCGAGCTGGTCGGCGAGTACCTGACGACCGAGCTGCTGCGGATCGATCTGGTGCACAAGATGCTGGGCAGGGAGGGCGCGGAGCTCGAGAGCGTCGACGCCCGGCCCGACACCCCGTCCAGCGTCGCGGCGTCCGCCCCGGTGCTGTCCGCGACCGGGATCGAGCGGCGCGGGATGCTGAAACCCGCGACCGTCGACCTGTATGAAAGAGAAGTGGTCGGACTCGCAGGGTTGCTCGGATCGGGCCGCACGGAACTCGCGCGGCTCCTGGCCGGAATCGACGGCATCGAAGCAGGCTCCATCGTCGTCGACGGAGCGCCGCGGCGGCTGTCCGGCCCGCGCGACGGTCTGCGCGCGGGTATCGCGTACTCGTCCGAGAACCGGAAGCTCGAGGGGATCATCGGCGAGCTGACCGTCCGGGAGAACATCACGCTCGCACTGCAGGCCGAGAAGGGATGGCTCCGCCGCATCCCGCGGGCACGTCAGGACGAACTGACGGCGAGCTGGATCGAGGCCCTCGACATCCGGCCCGCCGACCCGGAACGGCCGGCCGGCGCACTCTCCGGCGGCAACCAGCAGAAGGTCATGCTTGCGCGGCTGCTCGCCCTGTCGCCGCGCATCCTCGCCCTCGACGAGCCCACCCGCGGCATCGATGTCGGTGCGAAGGTCGAGATCCAGCGTCTCGTCAGCGAACTGGCAGAATCGGGTATGACCATCCTCTTCATCTCGGCGGAGCTCGAGGAGGTCCTGCGGGTGGGCGACCGCATCGTCGTTCTGAGGGACCGGGAGGTGATCGCCACGCTGGATGCGGAGGACGTGAGTTTCGAATCCCTCCTGGCGATGGTCGCCAGTGCAGACTCGGAGGAGCCGGAAACAGCCGAGCCGAAAGGCGCCGAGGCCGGGACGAACGAGCCGGCACGCACCGCGGGCCGTGCTGGGATCAGGCGGACCGAGAGGTGAGCGCAGAGGACAGACCGGCGAAGGTGGCGAACATCTTCGATGTCGCACGCCTGGCCGGCGTGTCGCACCAGACGGTGTCGCGCGTGCTCAACGATGTGCCCGGGGTGCGGCCTGCCACCCGTCAGCGTGTCGAGCAGGCGATCAAGAAGCTCCGGTACACCCCGTCGCCGGCCGCGCGTGCGCTGGTCACCCGCCGCACCCGGATGATCGGGCTGATCACCCCGGCGAGCGCCGACTTCGGCCCCTCGTCCATCGCCATCCACTTCAGCGAGGCGGCGCGCGAGGCCCGTTACAGCGTCATCAGCGTCGCGTCGGTCTCCGGCGACGTCGGCTCGATCCGCGGCGTGGTCGAGTCGCTGCTGCGGGAGCGCGTCGAGGCCGTCGTGCTGATCGCCGAGGACGTCGCCCAGCTGGATGTCGTCCGCGCCCTCGAAGCCGGCGTCCCGATCATCGCGGTGGCGGCCGGCCAGCATCGAGGCCCGCTCACCGTGTCGATCGACCAATACCGCGGTGCTCGCGAGGCGGTGCGCCACCTGGTGGAGCTCGGCCACCGCAGCATCGCGAGCCTGGCCGGCCCCGAGGTCTCGCCCGACGCCATCGAACGTGTGCGCGGCTGGCGCGACGAGCTGTCCGAGGCGCGCCTGGTGGCGACCGAGCTCAGCCACGGCGACTGGTCGGCCGAGAGCGGCTACCGGTTCGGCTCGCAGCTGGCAGCAGGGTCGGCCACGGCGGTGTTCGTCGCGAACGACCAGATGGCGATCGGCGTGATGGCGGCGCTGCGGGGTCGCGGGCTGCGCATCCCCGAAGACATCAGCGTCGTGGGCTTCGACGACGTACCGGAGGCGGCCTACTTCGTGCCGCCGCTGACGACCGTCCGCCAGGACTTCGCCTCACTCGGCGCGCTCACCATGCAGCAGGTCCTGATCGCGCTCGAAGAGCCGGAGACCGCCGCCGAGTCCATCCCGATCCCCACGCGCCTGGTCGTGCGCCAATCGACCGCGCCTCCCGCATCGTAACTAGAGTGGGTGCCGTCCGGCGAGTGCCTGCTCCCGTACGAGGTCGGTACCAGACGAGGAGGGAACGATGACCGACGGAATCGACCCGGACGTCCCGCCCAGCGGCACCGGCTGCGTCGAATGCGACCGCGACGGCGGCTGGTGGGTGCACCTGCGGCGCTGCGCGGCATGCGGCCACATCGGTTGCTGCGACGACTCCCTCGCACGGCACTCCCGCGCCCACGCGGAGGCGACCGGCCACCGCTACATTCAGAGCTTCGAGCCCGGCGAGGACTGGTTCTGGGACTTCGCCACCGGCCAATATGTGGAGGGCCCGGAACTCGCGGCACCGGCCAGCCATCCCGAGCACCAGAGCGTCCCGGGTCCCGCGAACCGCCTTCCCGGCGACTGGCAAGACGTCCTCGCGAAACGCGCGGACGCCGAGACCGTGGACTGACCCGGTCACGATTCCGGCACGCACAGGAGAGCGCATGATCCCCTACCTCGACAAATCCGCGCCCGAGACATGGCAGGCCGCCCGGGAGTGGTCGGCCGCGGTCGCGGAGACCGCGCTCCAGGGCGGGCTGACGGCCCAGGAGACCGAACTCCTGAAGGTGCGTGCGTCGCAGATGAACGCGTGCGCCTATTGCCTCGACCTGCACTCGCGCGAGGCCCGGCAGGCCGGGGTCCCCCAGCAGAAGCTCGACATGCTTCCGGCCTGGCGGGACGCGGAGCTGTACGACGAGCGCGAGCAGGCCGTGCTGGCCATCGCCGAGGCGGCAACCCGACTGCCGTTGACGGAGGACGCGCGAGCGGACCTGGCCGGGGCGCGCTCGGTGCTCGGTGAGGCGACGTACGTCGCGGCCGAGTGGGTCGCCGTGGCCATCAACGCCTTCAACCGCATCTCCATCCTCAGCGCGCACCGCGTGAACGTCCGCGACGGGGAGGGACGGCTCGTCCGGTGATGCGCATGAGCGGGATCCCCGCCGCGATCCAGCACACGCATCCGTCTCAGTCCACCGGCTGGGGGCTGCCGTTGCGCAGGTGCTCGTACACGACCGAGGTCCGGACGTCGGCGATCTCACGCCGCTGGGTCAGCCGGTCGATGACGAAGGCGTAGAGGCTCTCGTTGTCGGCGACCGCGACGTGGATGATGAAGTCCTCGTTCCCGCTCGTCACGAAGACGCCGATCGTCTCGGGCAGGGAGGCGACCCAGTCGCGGAAGCCCTCGATGACCGGGCGGGACGGTGGTCGCACCCGCACGGCGATGAGCGCCTGCACGGGCCGGCCGATCGCGGAGAGGTCGACGTCGAGGCTCGCTCCCCGGATGACGCCGCGCCGGCGCAGCGCTCGCGTGCGCTCGAGCGCAGTGCTCGGCGAGACGCCGACGGCCGCTGCCACGTCGCGGTTGCTGCGCCGCGCATCCGACTGGAGTTCACGCAGGATCGCCCGATCAAGTTCGTCCATGCGGGCCAGAATAGCGCTGCTGCCGAACTTCGTTCGGACTCTCAGCAATATCGTCGCATCCCGGCTAGGTTCTGAGGGTTCAGACCGAACGAGAGGAGACTCCATGACCGCAGCCGTCGGCTTCCAGACCCACGAGGTGGACACCGCCGCCCCGACCCGCTCGGCCCGGCTCAAATGGGTGGTCGTCGTCGATGCGTCACTGCCGGCGGGGATCGCCGCCAACGCGGCGATCTGCACGGCGGCCGCCACCGCAGCGAATGTGGGCGCCCTGCTCGGGCCCGACGCGATCGACGCGGACGGCAGCTCGCATCCCGGACTGCCGTGGGCCGGGTGCTCCGTGCTGCGCGCGACGCCGGAGCAGCTGGCCGTCATCCGCGCGAAGGCCGCGTCGGCCGACGACGTGTTCGTCGCCGACATGCCCGCCGCCGCTCAGCTGACCAGGGTCTACGACGAGTACCTCGGCACCGTGGCGGCGACCTCCGGTGACGCACTCCCCTACTACGCGGTCAGCGTGGTCGGCCCGCGCAACCGCGTCGACCGGATCGTGGGGCGGCTGGCTCTGCTCTGAGGGTCGATCTGCGAGAAGCGCAACGGCGGCTCGATCCGTTCAACTCGCCACAGCGGGGCTGTCGCGCTGGCCGGTGCCGGCTTGGGTATGCGCTGCGTCTTCGTGGTCGTAGCCGCCGAGCTTCTCGACCGCATAGTCGAGCAGGGCCGCGGCGCGCGGCGTGAGGGTCATCTCCTCGGGCCAGATTCCTACGACGTGGGCGAGGGTCACGGGCGGGTCGAGGGGGCGGATGGCGATCGGCCGCCCCTCGATGCTCACGGGGAGCGTGTTGGGCCGGGACATCAGCAGGCCGTAACCCACCCCGCGGCCCACCAGCGCCTCGACGAGGATGATCTGAGTGACCCGCGCCTGAATCGTGAGCTCCACCCCACGGGCCGCGAATGCCTCCGTGATGTTGATGGTGCCGGGACTCGCGTCGTACTGGATGAGCGGCTCACCGGCGAGATCGGCAAGGTCCACCGTGTCGCCCGCTGCGAGAGGATGGGCCGGATGCAGGTGGGCCTCCAGCGCGGTCGGATAGATCTCGCGGCGACGGTATCCGGTGGGCAGGGACACGTCGTACGTGAAGGCTACGTCGAGGTACCCCGCCTGGAGCGCTGAGAACAACTCCTCATTGGTACCCACCGTGACCTCGAGATGCACCCCCGGATGCCTGCGGGGGAACCCTTCGAGAAGCTCGGGCACCACGCTCGTCGCGAAGCTCGCGTAGCAGCCGAGCTTCACCGGGCCGCGCAACTCGCCCCGGCGGGCGCCGAGGACGAGCTCCCGGGTGTCCGCGAGGATCCGGCGAGCCTGTATGGCGAACTCCTGCCCCGCTGGAGTCAGGGTGAGGCCCCGTGCCTTTCGGCGGACGCACAGCTGCTCCCCGACGGTCTTCTCGAGCCCCGTGACAGCCTGCGACAGCGCCGATTCGGAGATGTGCAGATGGGCTGCCGCTGCGCTGAGCGTCGTGAAGTTCGGCAGGGCGGCGAACAACTCGAGCTGCCTCAAGCTCACATCGGCCATGGCCACCTCTTCTCGATCGATTACATAAGTACGACAGAACAACATCCGCAGATTTCTGAGTTTTACACGGAGATCGACGACTTCCAATATAGAGAAACAGTTCTCTCGCACCCCTCTTGATCGGGGACCAACAATGACGTTAGGGACACCATGATCACCTCCACTGCCGCTGGCAATCGCGCGACCCAGAGCCGGGTCGCCATTGCGACGATCATCGGCACCACCATCGAGTGGTACGACTTCTTCATTTTCGCGACAGGCGCGGGACTCGTCTTCGCTCAGCTCTTCTTCGCCCCGGCCGGTAAGGACATCGGGCTCCTGCTGTCCCTCGCCACTGTCGGCATCTCGTTCCTCTTCCGTCCGCTCGGAGCGTTCCTTGCGGGGCACTTCGGCGATGTGATCGGTCGACGCACGGTGCTCGTCATCACGCTCGTCCTCATGGGAACGGCGACGACACTCATCGGCGTCCTGCCGACGTTCACCCAGATCGGCATCGCAGCGCCGATCCTCCTGCTCCTGCTCCGCATCCTCCAAGGGGTCTCCGCCGGCGGCGAATGGGGCGGAGCGGTTCTCATGGTCGTCGAGCATGCCCCCGCGGACCGCCGCGGCCGCGCCGGCGCCTTGCCACAGCTCGGCGTCCCGCTCGGCTTCCTCCTCGCCTCAGGTGTCACGGCCCTCATGACCGGCGTCTTCTCCCCCGGCGCGGCCTACCTGGAGTGGGGCTGGCGCGTGCCGTTCCTGCTCAGCATCGTGCTCATCGTCGTCGGCTTCCTGGTCCGCCGGTCCGTTGAGGAAAGCCCCGTGTTCAAGGAGATCGCCGAGCGCGGCAATCAGATCAAGGTCCCGATCCTTGTCCTCTTCCGGCGCCACTGGCATCTCGTGATCCTTGCCGCGCTCGTGTTCGTGGGCAACAACACTGCGGGCTACATGACGACCGGCGGCTTCCTCAACAGCTACGCCACCGGCAGGCTGAAGATAGACACGACGGCGGTGCTCGTCGCAGCCGCGGTCGCCTCGATGGTCTGGTTCGTGTCGACGCTGATCTCCGGTCGCCTGGCCGACTCGATCGGCCGGCGGAACACCATCCTCATCGGCTTCGCCTTGCAGGCCCTGATCGTCTTCCCGATCTTCTGGCTCGTCGACACCGGCACGCTTCCCGGGCTCTACACCGCGCTGATCCTGATCTCGATCGGCCTCGGCCTCACGTACGGCCCATTGGCTGCGTGGTACGCGGAGATCTTCCCGGCGTCCGTGCGCTTCTCCGGCGTATCCATCGCCTACGCGATCGGGGCGGTCCTCGGCGGGGCGTTCGCGCCGACGATCGCCCAGGCTCTGCTGGAGGGCACCGGCACAACCGTCGCGATCTCGGGATATCTCCTCGTAGCCACCCTCCTCGGAGCCGGGGCGGCGCTGTGCCTGCGCGACCGTCGCGGCATCCCGCTCGGGCCGGACCACGAGGCCGAGCAGGCGAGCGGAGCCACGGTGTTCGTCCCGAACGGGGCTCAGATGGAGTTGGCGGAGAAGCGGTAGGGACCCGCTTGAGGCAAGCCACATTCGAGTGTCACGCAATTCGGTCGAGGAGAACTGATGGCAGATCACACCACGAGAGTCGCGGTCATCGGCGGCGGGATGGGCGGGCTCACCGCCGCGATCGCGCTGACGAGGATCGCCGGCGTCCGGGTCACGGTATTCGAGCAGGCGCGAAGGTTCGGCGATGTGGGCGCAGGCGTCACGGTCGCCCCGAATGCCCAGCGCATTCTCGACACGCTGGGTCTGCTCGATGAGGTCAAGCGCGCAGGCGCACGCATGGAGGGGCCCGGCGTGTACCTGGACGCCAGAGGCGCGCTGATCGCCGAAGCTGCGTGGGAGGACTCAGCCCGGCGGTACCAGAACGTGGGAATGTACAGACCCGATCTGGTCGAGGTTCTGACTCGAGCGGTCCCCGCTGACTCGGTTCGCCTGGGACATCGTTTGACGTCGATTCACCAGTCGGCCTCGAGCGTCCGCCTGGAATTCGACAACGGCGTGACCGGTGAATTCGACGCCGTGGTGGGTGCGGATGGCGTCCACTCGGTGGTGCGGGACTCGATCATGACAGTCCCGGATCCCGTCTATTCCGGATCGATCGCCTACCGCGGAGTGCTTGACGCGACTCGCCTCCCCGACGACTGGCCGATGAAGAGCCAGGTCTGGATGGGCGAGGGAAAGCACTTCATGTGCTACCCACTGCAGCAGCGGAAGCTGTTCAACTATGTGGGGTTCGTACCCAGTGACAAGCCCCTCGAGGAATCGTGGTCCTCCGCCGGGGATGTCAGCGAACTCGCCGCCGAGTTCGGGGGCGATGGATGGGACCCGAAACTCCGTGAGTTCATCGGACTCATCGACCAGACCTTCTGGTGGGGGCTCTACGACCGTGAGCCTCTGAGCAACTGGTCGCGTGGTCGGATCACCTTGCTCGGCGACGCAGCACACACGATGCTGCCCCACGCAGGCCAGGGCGTGAACCAGGCCATCGAGGACAGCATCGCCCTCGCCTTCTTCCTCCGGGAAGGCGATGGCTCCGAAGGCATCGCCGAAGCCTTCAAACGCTATACCTCGATGCGCATGCAACGAACGGCCATCTTGCAGAACAGCTCCCGCAGAAGCGGTTCGCAGTTCGACTCGCAGAACGAGTTCGAGGACACCCGGAAACGCGACGCGGAATTGCGGGCCGGGCGCGACTTCCGCCGGGGCGTGGTTTTCGACTACGCCGCCGTGGTTGCCGCCGAGATGACACTCAAGCGACTCAGAAGGGTCCCGTCCGCATGACATCCATCAGCATCATCGGCACCGGCAAAATGGGTTCGGCTCTGGCCGACGTGGCCACCCGGGCCGGAGCGAACATCCAGATCATCAGACGCAGGGCCGGTGCCGGCTCATCGCCCGAGCGCGCTGACGTGGAATACGGGGTGATGGGCGACGCGCTCACCGGCGAACTCGTAGTCCTCGCGGTCCCCTACGAAGCGGTGCCGGACGTACTCGCCCGGTATCGGAGCCGACTCAGGGGAAAGGTCGTCATCGATATCAGCAACCCGATCGACTTCACCACCTACGATGAACTGCTCGTCCCGGCCGACTCCTCTGCCGCTGCCGAAATCGCGCACGAGATTCCGGGTGCGGCGGTGGTGAAGGCGTTCAACGTCAATTTCGGCGACACGCTGGCCACCGGCACCAATGGCACCACGCCCACGACGGTTCTTCTCGCGGGTGACGATGCGGAGGCGAAGATCGCCGTCGTCGCCCTGATCGAGGCAGCAGGGCTCCGTGCTGTAGACGCTGGGCCCCTTTCGCGTGCGCGGGAGCTCGAGGCGTTGGGCTTTCTGCAGATCGTGTTGGCAGCGATCGCCAAGACGCACTACGAGTCCGGATTCACGCTTCTCCCGTGAGCGGGTCGCCGACAACCGGAGGGGCGGAGTCCCGAAACTCCGCCCCTCCAGGGATCACGGCGTCGCCAGCGTGGTGATCTGCGCGCTCGTGAGCGTGCGGTTGTAGAGGTGGACGTCGTCGATGGATCCGTTGACGAAGTCCACCGGGGACAGCGCCCACTCGCCGGCGCCGATCACCGTCGTGCCGAGCACTCCGGTCCACGGAGTGCTGTACGCGGCCGTCCCCTGCAGCGTCCCGTTGACATAGAGGGAGATGGTTCCCGAGGAGCTGTCCCACATCCCCACCAGGTGATACCAGGTGCCCGCGGTCGCGGCCGACGTCGCCGTCACGGAGGTCACTGTCGAACTCGTGGAGTCCGAACTCCGCACCGCGAAGGCGAACTTGCCGCCGGTCAGCTGCAGATAGAACGGGCTGATGTTGGACCCGAACTGGCTGACGATCGTCTGATTGCCACCACTCGTGGTGTTCAGCTTCACCCACGCTGCCACCGCGTAGCTCTTGCGCGTGTCGATGGCCGCGCCGGGCGTCTCGGCGAAGGCGCCGGCCTGCCCGGTCTGCGAGAGAGCGCCCGTCCCGATGTGGCCGGAAGCCCAACCCGCGTTGCCCTCGAGGGACGCGTTCGGCATGTTGCCGCTCGCATCGGCCGTGGTGCTGCCGGAGCCTTCGTCGAACGCGTAGTAGGCGGTCGCCCCGGTGCCGATGGCGAAGGCCTCACGGTCTGTGACGGCGCGCGGGATCAGCTGCACGTCGTCGATGGCGCCGTTGACGAAGTCGACGTTGCCGCCGTTCCACTTGGCACGACCGATCGTGGTGTGGCCGGTGGCCTTCCAGCCGGAGGTGTACGCCGTCGTTCCCTGGAGCACGCCGTTCACGTACAGCTTGATCGTCCCCGCGGTCGCGTCGTAGACGCCGACCAGCTGGTACCACGTGCCGGCGACGGCGGTCAGTCCGACCACCTGGGTGGCGGTCGAGGCCGTCGAGTCCGAACTCCGCTCCGTGAGCGTCAGCTTGCCCCCGGAGAGTTGCAGGTAGAACGGGCTGATGGTGGTTCCGTCGATGCTCGCGAACGTCTGGTTCCCGGAGACGGTGGACGGCTGCACCCAGGCGGAGACCGTGTAACTCGCGCTCGTGTCGATCGCCGTCGTCGGGATGTCCACCCAGCTGTTGGTCGCGCCGCTGAGCGAGAGCGCTCCGCTGCCCAGCTGCCCGGTGGTCCAGCCTGCACCGGCCTGCAGGGTTCCGTTGTTCAGGTGCCCGGTGGAGTCGGACGCTGCCGTGCCGCTTCCTTCGTCGAATCGCCAGTGGCCACCGGAGGAGGCGGCCAGCGCGGAGACCGCCGCGCCGTTGTAGGCGCCGATGTTCGGGGCGGCTGTCGAGGACACCGCGTTGCCGAAGTAGTCCTTGCCACCGTTGCTGGAGATCACGGCACCGGCGCCGAGGGCGGGCGATCCGCTGAGGAGCTGGTAGACCGATGCCGAGCTGCGGCCAGAGCCGGCGGCACCGGGATCGACCAGCTTCGGGTCGGACGTGATCTTGGAACTGTCCGCAGGCTCCGTCGACGGGTGGACACCGTACATGAGGTTGTGCGACCACGAGACGTTCCCGGCGTTGTACCCGCCCTGACCGAGGTGGTAGATCAGGTTGTTGGTGAAGCTGACGGATGCGCTGCTCGCCGGCGTTCCGCTGGCGACGAAGCCGTTGTCGTTCGGCCCCATGTAGACCGTGTTGTTGTAGAACTGCGCGGACGCTCCCGCCTCGACTCCGTTGAGCGTCGAGAAGACCGCATTGGTCGATCCGTCGTTCTGGCTGATGTTGTCGCGGATGACCGAGGTTCCGAGCGAGCCGAAGGTGGTGCTGCAGCAGAACTCCATGAACCCGTACGGGTTGTCGTGCGTGTAGTTGTACTGCAGGGTCACGTTGGTGTTGTCGTGGTCGATGTCGAACGCTTCGCCGTCCCACAGCGCACGCCACTGACGTGCGATCTCGTTGTTCTGCCAGACGCCGCCGTTGTTCAGGGCCATCCAGTAGCCGGCGCCCGAGTACCGGTAGCCGCTGTCGGTGGTGACGTTGTTCTGGACGGTCGGAGCGTTGCAGTAGACGCAGACGACGTCGTTGCCACCGGCGTTCGTGATCGTGTTGTTCTGGATCACCACGTTCGCGGTCACGATGCTGTGGTTCGTTCCCGCGACCGACCCGATGTAGATCCCGCCCGCGTCGACCTTGGTCAGCGTGTTGCCGTCGATGTCGACGTCGTTCCAGCCGTTGGTCGTGTACGAGTCGCTCAGGTTGAAGCCGATGCCGGAGTCATTGCTGGGCTGACCGGTCGATTTGTCCCAGTAGCCGAGGACGTCGTGGATGTTGTTGTTCAGGATGTGGATGCCGTTCAGGATCCCGCTGGTGTCGTTCTCCGCGAGGATGCCCGCGCGCACGGCCGCCGAGGTCGTCGTGTTGGTGATCTCGAGGTTCTGGATGGTGACGTACTGCTCGTTGACCAGGGCGATCGCGGCAGCGGCACCACCTCCGGCGATGATCGGAGCGGCTCCGCTTCCGTAGCTGGAGACGACGATGGGGTTGCCACTCGCTCCCGATCCCAGCAGCTGAAGCTCGCCCGACCAGGAACCGCCTTTCGCGAACAGGAGCTGGTTTCCGGCAGCGAACGTCGTCGCGTTCACCTTCGCGAGGCTCTGCCACGGCGTGGTCGTGCTGCAGCCGTCGTTGGAGTCGCTTCCTGTCGCTGACGAGACGTAGTACGTGGTGCAGCCCGCTGCGGACGCCGGGGTGGTACCCACCAGCGCGGCGCTGAACCCCAGCAGGACGGCGATCACTCCCCCGAGGAGCGACCGTGTACGTTTTGGCATCCTGATCCTTTCGTCGACTCTGACGTGATGTGTATCGATACAGCTCAACGGGCGGACCCCACCAAGGGATTGTGTTTGTATCGATACACGAATGATTTACTATGCGGGTCCCGCTGTCAAGCGATCAGCGGGTGCATTGCCCGGTCACCAGGCAACCACCGGTCGCGATGATGCTGGTGCGTTGAGCGACGATCTGCGCGTGGGACGCGAGGCCGTCGATCAGCTGGCGATACTCGGTGGCGGCGTTCTGAGCATTGTCCGTCGCAGGCAGAGTGCCGTCCCCTACGAGTTGGGACTCGAGTTCGTAGGCGTACTCGCCGGTCACGTAGTCCAAGTAGTTCGCTTCCGCGTACTTCATGGGCCCATACACGACCTGGCGCTGCGCGATGGCTCTCGCGCGGCGCTCGTTCTCCGCCTGGAAGGCGGCCAGAAACGAGTGGTAGCTCGGGTCCGCGATGAGCTTGTACTTGGCCGCGAGCTGGAGCTCGACCGTCGTCGCAACCACGTCGGCGAGTGCCGCCCGGGTGAGGTAGCCGGCAGGAGTGACGCCGTCGACAGGTCGGCTCCAGAAGGGTTCGCCATCGCCCGCCGACGAGCCCGACGGGTACCGCGCCAAGGTGGCTGCGCGCTCCTTGTCCAGGAAGATCTGGAACTCGCGCATCGGGATCGCGATCCCGTTCACCGAGGCGACCTGCTCGTCCGCCCCCAGCCGGGGAACGGCCGACGTGGGTGCTGGAGCGGCCTTCGGGGCGGGCGACGGATGCGAGTGCAGGAACCCGAGGAGGCCGACCGCCAAGGCCGCGAGGAGAGCCACCACGATGAAGCCCGCGCTCACCGCCATCCACCGGCGACGCGCTGTGGTCTGAATGGTTGACACTGTGTCCTCTTTCCTCATCCAGTCTGCGCCCGATTCGTGGGCGGATTCACGGCGGATTCAGCTGTCGATCAGTCGCTCGCGCTCCGCCGACGTGATCGGAATCACCGAGCCATGGCGAGCACCGTCGGGAAGACGCGCTGCAGGCTGATGCTCCCAGCGGCCATCGAGCGGTTCGGCACTGCGGTAGAGCTGGTAGCCGCGGAGCTCGAACTCGTCCAGAAGCAGATAGGCCGCCTCCTCGTCGATTCCCGCGAACACGGCTGGCCCTTCCGCACGGGCCTGGGTCGCCGATCCCAGTTCGCGCGCGACCAGGCGGAAGTCCGGGGACAGG
The DNA here is from genome assembly GCA_051962155.1 of Leifsonia sp. Taxonomy (GTDB): domain Bacteria; phylum Actinomycetota; class Actinomycetes; order Actinomycetales; family Microbacteriaceae; genus Leifsonia. The sequence goes on from JBQCCO010000057.1 coordinate 14,930, forward strand.
TACGCTCCCCCGCGTTCCTGCGAGACGAACCGAGAACGGGTCTCTGGATCGTCCGTGAGCGAGTCCGCGGTGAAACGGGCGAGCTCTCCCTGCCATTCGAGGAAGGTCGCATCGATGATGTCGTGGCCCGGATCGAGGTAACTGCGGGCAGGGCTGAAGTGCTGGAAGTCCTGCGTCTCGGTCACGAGGATCCGCTGGTGCTCCTGCCGGGCGCGATCCGATCCCGGCTCATACAGGGCAGCGGCGAAGAAGACCAGCCACGCATTGTCGGCGCCGGACCAGAACGCCTTGGGCGCCCAGGCGTTGCCGGCTTGCTCCGGAGCGATCTCGGCGAGGCGGGGCGGCGTCCAGGTGAGGAGGTCGTCACTCTGCCAGATCACGATGGAACGGCTTCCGCGCCGGACCGCGCGCTCCCAGTCCTGATCGGGAAAGGTTCGCAGGTCCGTTGCGATGAGGACGAACGAGCCGGTCCTCGGGTCGCGGGCGAGGAATGGATCCCGCACCCCGTGCTCTCCGACATCGGAGCGGAGCACGGGGCGACCGCCGACGACCGGCATCCACTCGTCCGGTTCGCGGCCGGCGGTCACCGCGAATCGGATCTGCTCGCAATCCGGGCCGTTCCCGTTCTGGAAGTAGGCCAGGAGGAATCCGTCGTAGCTCGGGCTCATGTCGTCCTTTCTGCCGAGGCCGTGGCCGCTGCTGCGGTGTCACCGAGGAGGCGCTGCGGCGTGGCGATGTCGCGATCGGCGACCAGCTGCCCGTCGTTCACGGTGAGACGCGCGGCTTGGATCGGGCTGCTCCTCGCGACCATCCGGCTCGGGTCGTCGAGCCGCGGATGCGTGAAGTAGAAGAGGATCGCCGACTCCGCCCGTCCGGCTGTCGCCGGGAGGACCACCGCGTCCGCATGATGGCCGATTCCGCGATCGTCGGGGTGGCTGCCAGGGGTGTCGAGGATGAGTCCCCCGTTCAGCTCCTGGCGCTGCCAGACCCGGGCGTCACGGGAGCGGTGAACGCCCAGCCCGCGCCACTCGTCGGTGATCATCCAATACCAGCCGCCCAGGGAAAAGACGTTCGGGCCCTCATGCGGCGGGGTCGCCGGCACGGCCCGCCCTTCGACGCGCCAGCCACTCAGGTCCGGACTGACGGCGGACCACGTCGAGGAGCCGTCACGCTCGTTCTTGTACCAGAGGCGCCAGTTCCCATCTCCGCACAGCGCGACCGCCGCGTCGATCACCCGGTCTGAGCCGAGGTCGAGCTCGCCGACGCGGTCCCAGTTCAGGAGGTCGTCGCTGACGAACTCGACGATGTGGGCGTCGGCGCCCGTCCACGAGTCCGGGACACCGTCGACCACCGTCAGATACATCCGGTAGCGGTCTCCGGCGGCGATGACCTCGGGAGCCCAGAGCGTGTCGTCACAGCCGAGCCCATTCGCCGTTCCGCTGTAGTGCCATGTGGCTCCGTCGTCCGACGAGATCGCGATCCCGATCGACGTGCCGTGGATCCAGCGCACGCCCTCGCCCGGTTCGGTGGTCCGCCGCTGGGTGTAGAACATCCACCAGTCGCCCGTCCGGCTGTTCCTGATGACCGTCGGGTCGGTCGCGCCGTCGTAGACGGGGTCCCGGAAGATCGGCGCACTCATCGCATACTCCGCACATTCATTCCGATGTCCGAACGTGGACCTCGCGTAGGTTGTAACGTTATACAACGCAGAGTGACATCGCCCGGCAGGGGGCGGAAGGGAGAGACGTCATGGTGACGATCCGCGATATCGCGAAGGCCGCGGGAGTCTCGCCGATGACGGTCTCGAACGTCCTCAACAGCAGGCCGCACGTCAAGGATTCGACGCGGGCGCGCGTCCTGCAGACGATCGACGACCTGGACTACCGGGTGAACATCGCCGCACGCAACCTGCGCCGCGGGAAGACCCACACCATCGGTCTCGCCGTGCCCGAGGTCGATCGCCCGTATTTCGGCGAGCTGGGTGCCGCGATCATCGAGAACGGCCGGCGTCACGACCTCAACGTGGTCATCGAACAGACCGAGCGGTCGCGTGAGAACGAGCTGACGGCGCTGGCCCTCTCCCGGCTTCGGATGTACGACGGCCTCATCCTCGGCGCGGTCGGGCTCGGTGAGTCGGATGTCGAGTTGCTCCGCGTGGACTTCCCCGTCGTGATCCTGGGCGAGCGCATCTTCAGCGGTCCTCTCGATCACGTCGCGATGCCGAACGACGACGGCGCCTACGCCGCAGTCCAGCACCTGATCGAGCGCGGGTGCACCCGGATCGTCGCGGTCCACGGCTCGCTGAGCCACGACACCGACGTCTCGACGCTGCGCCACGCGGGATATCGCCGGGCGCTCGCCGAGGCCGGGATCGAGGAAGACCCTCGGCTGACGCTGACCCTGGACGTGTTCTCGCCCGAAGCGGCCTCCGCGGCCGTCCACCAGGCCGTCGACGCGGGTCTGAGCTTCGACGGGGTCTTCTGCGTGACCGACTATGTCGCCCTCGGCGTCATGCGCGCGCTCGCCGATCTGGGCATCTCGGTCCCCGACGACGTGAAGGTCATCGGCTTCGACGATGTCGAGAGCAGCCGGTTCCTCACCCCGTCGTTGTCGAGCGTGAATCCGTCGAAGGATCTCATCGCCGCGAAGGCGGTCGACCTCCTGGTGGACCGCATCAACGGCGGGAGCGGCGAGGCCGTCGAGTTCGTGAGCCCGTTCACGCTCGTGGCGCGGGAGTCGACGGCGGTCCGCTGAGATCGTCTCCGAAGCTCGTCCGCCTCGGCTCATCCCTTGACGCTGCCGCTGACCAGCCCGCTCACGATCTGACGCTGCGCCACGATGAAGAAGATCACCATCGGGATGAGGACGATGACGCTCAAGGTCATGAATGCCGGCCAGTCCGTCGTGAACTGCCCGACGGCGGTGTAGACCTGCAGCACCAGGGTCTGCTTCTCCGGCGAGTTGATGAACACGTTGGGGGTGATGAAGTCGTTCCACACCCACATGGTCTGGAAGACGCCGACGGTTACGAGGATGGGACGGATCAGCGGCAGCGCGACCGACCAGTAGACCCGGAAGGCTCCGGCGCCGTCGATCTTCGCCGCCTCGAACAGTTCCGTCGGCAAGGTCCGCATGTATCCGACGATGAGGAAGTAGCAGAAGATCGAACCGCAGCTGTACATGACGATGAGCCCGTTGAGGGAGTCGACGAGCCCGACGCCGGCGAGCATTCGGTACAGCGGGATGAGCGTCGCCTGGCCGGGCACGAGGAAAGCTACCACGAGGATGACGCCGACGATGGTCGCGAACCGGCCCTTGCCGATCAGCACACCGAACGCCGCCATCGACCCGATCAGCAGCATGAGCACGATCGAGATCACGGTCACGTACAGCGTGTTCAGGAAGGCTTGCACCACCGGCGTCGTCTGGAAGACCTGGATGTAGTTGCCGAGGAAGAGGTGCGTCGGCAGGGCGAGCGGGTTGGCCGCCGTCTCCGGCTGCGTCTTCAGCGTGTTGACGAGGATGTAATAGAAGGGGAGAGCGACGACGCACGCGACGGGGATCATCACGATGCTGAGCAGGATGCCGCGGGTCTGTTTCATGAGTAGCGCTCCTCGAGGCGACGGGAGAGGGCGAGCTGGCCGAGGATGATCAGCCCGACGACGAGGAGGAAGAGCACGCTGAGAGCCGACGCCTTGCCGACGTCGGACTGGGCGATGCCGTTCTCGATGATCGACTGGGTGAGCGTCCGGGTGGCGAACCCCGGACCGCCGTGCGTGAGCGTGAACGGCAGGTCGTAGACCTTGAGCCCGTTCGTGAGCAGCAGGAGCTGGCTGACGGTGATGGCCGGGACGAGCAACGGCAGCGTCAGGTTCTTGAACTCCTGCCAGCGATTGGCCCCGTCGATCTTGGCGGCCTCGAAGATGTCGGAGGGCAACGCCTGGAGGTAGGCCAGGTAGAGCATCGCGTGCCACCCGGTCTGGGACCACACGGCGACGATGATCACGCTCACCTGTGCGAGCGTCTCGTTCGAGAGCCAGGGGATCGGCGCCACTCCCAGCTGACCGATGACCGAGTTGATCACGCCGGAGCCGAGCGGGCTGATGATGAACGCCCACACCAGCCCGAGGATCGCGACACTGGGCACCGCGGGGAAGAAGAACACGGAGCGGACGAAGCCGCGACCCACGAATCGACGGTTGAGCACCAATGCCAGCGGGATCGCGAGGGCGGTCACGATGAGGGTGGTCGCGACCGCGTAGAAGAGCGTGAAGCCGAACGCGGAGACCATCGAGGAGTCTTTCCAGATGGTGACGTAGTTCTTGAAGCCGACGAAGGTGGGGGTGCTGACGTACCCGTTGTAGTCGGTGAAGCTGTAATAGATGGACTGGGCCATCGGGATCAGATACAGCACGACGAAGACGATGAGGATGGGGACGACGAACCAGTAGGCGGCGAATCCCTCCCGGGCCCGTCGGAAGCGCGACCGCGTGCGAACCGCGGTCCGCAGG
>JBQCCO010000058.1:0-5104 GCA_051962155.1 Leifsonia sp.
CTCCGAACCATCTCGGAGCGGCCGCGGACGGGAGCCGACGACTGACGATGCCCGGCCCGGCCCCGTCCTGCCTCAGGCCGCGGCGGCGGCCTCCGAAGCGTCCGTAAGGGTGTCGAGCTCGGCATCCGACAGCACCAGTTCGACCGACGCGAGGAGGTCTGAGAGCTGCTCGCGCGTGCGTGCACTGGCGATCGGGGCGGTGATGGTCGGCGGAGCGGCCAGCCAGGCGAGCGCGACGGAGGCGACGGATACGCGGTGCGCCGCCGCGACGTCGTCGAGCGCCGCCAAGATCGTGCGGCCGGTGTCGTCCAGGTACTTCGCGGCGCCACCGGCGCGGGGGTTGTCCACGGTCAGGCCGTCGCGGTACTTGCCGGTCAGGAAGCCGGCGGCCAGGGCGAAGTACGGCATGACTCCGAGGCCTTCGCGCTCGGCGATGGGTCGGTACGTCGTCTCGTAGCCGCGCTCGACGAGGTTGTAGTGGGGCTGCAGCGCGACCGCACGGTGATAGCCCTCACGCTCGGTGATGCGGAACCACTCGTCGATCCGCTCCGGCGAATAGTTCGAGATGGCGATGTACCGGACCTTGCCCGCATCCACCAACGCCGACAGGGCACCGACGGTCTCCTCCAGGGGAACCGTCTCGTCGTCGAAGTGCGCGTAGTACAGGTCGATGTAGTCCGACCGCAGACGCTCGAGCGAGGCGTCGGCGGCGCGGCGGATGTTGTCGGCCGCGAGCCCGCGGAATTCGGGGTGCTGGCTGACCTTCGTGGCGAGGACGACCCGGTCGCGGTTGCCGCGCGCCTCGAACCACTCGCCGAGGATCCGCTCCGAGTCGCCACCCGTGTTTCCGGGCACCCAGGCCGAATAGCCGTCGGCCGTGTCGACGAAGTCTCCTCCCGCAGCCGTGTACCCGTCGAGAACGTCGAACGAGGTCTCGCGGTCGGCCGTCCAGCCGAACACGTTGCCCCCGAGCGAGAGCGGGTATACCTCGAGCTCGGACGAGCCGATGGTGCGACGCGGTGCGGTCATTCTGGTCTCCTTCTTTGTTGTTCCTGCTTCACGCTAACGCGGTCGACTGAGCCCTATTCCTGGGGCCCTCGAAGATGTGGAGAGACGACGACGAGCACGTACTGTGGACGGGTGATCTCCGTCGACGACACCCGTCACGACCTGCGGGCGGACTGCTCCCAGTGCGTCGGCCTGTGCTGTGTCGCCCTGGCCTTCGCCCGCTCCGCCGACTTCGCGTTCGACAAGCCGGCCGGCGATCCGTGCGTGAACCTCGACGGCCACGACCGCTGCAGCATCCACCCCCGGCTCCGCGACAGCGGGTTCGCCGGCTGCACGGTCTTCGACTGCTTCGGCGCCGGTCAGCAGGTGACCCAGCACACGTTCGCGGGAGCGAGCTGGCGGGATGGGGCGGAGATCCGCGCCTCCATGTTCGCCGTCTTCCCGGTGATGCGTCAGCTGCACGAACTGCTCTGGTACCTCGAGGATGCGCTGGCGCTGCCCGCCGCCGCATCCCTCCACCCCGCCCTCCGCCGGGCGCGCTCGGAGGTCCGGTCCGTCACGGAAGCGGCCGCTGTCACGATCGGCGAGCTCGACCTCGACGAGCTCCGGGGACCTGCCGCCCTGCTTCTGCGCGACGCCGCACGACTGGCGCGTGAGTCCGGTCCGATCGGCGCGGGCCCCCGGCACGCCGCCCGCTCCCGGCTGCGCCCCGGTGCTGACCTCGTCGGCGCAGACCTCCGGGGTGCGGACCTGCGCGGCGCGGAGCTGCGCGGCGCCCTCCTCCTCGGAGCCGACCTGCGCGACGCCGACCTGTCCCGCGCCGAGCTGATCGGCGCCGACCTCCGCGGCGCGCGCCTCGACGGAGCGGACCTGCGCGACGCGATCTACGTCACCCAGGTCCAGGTGAGTTCCGCCACCGGTGATGCTGCCACCCGGCTCCCGCCGACGCTCAGCCGTCCGTCGCACTGGAGCTGATCACCCGGGCCGTCGCGGGGAGTCACACTCTGCAAACGCTTCCACCGGACTCGCTATACTCCCCACTGTGCACGGTAACATCCCGGGCATCGGCGGAACGTGCGCCGCCAGCGCACTGCAGCTCAGGAGGTGGGATGTCGGGCATCGACGATGTCGCGCGCCATGCCGGCGTCTCCACCGCGACCGTCTCACGCGCGCTCAGCGGCAACGGGCCGGTGTCCGAGACGACCAGGGCCCGCGTCATCCAGTCGGCCTCCGAGCTCCGCTACGTCGTGTCCTCCAACGCCTCCGGCCTCGCGTCCGGTCGCACGCGCAACATCGGAGCGGTCGTCCCGCGGCTCGACCGCTGGTTCTTCACCTCCGTGATCGAGGGCGCCGAGCGGGTCCTGCTCCGCCGGGGATACGACCTCACCCTCTACAACCTCAGCGGTGACGGCGAAGAACGGCGGCGGGTGTTCGAGCACCACCTGCTCCGCAACCGAGTGGATGCGGTGTTCGCCATCTGCCTGAAGCTCTCCGAAGCCGAGGTGGGCAGCCTCCTCGCGATCGGCAAACCCCTCGTCGGCGTGGGCGGGCCGTTGCCCGGCGTCAGCACGCTCAGGCTCGACGACGTCGCGGTCGCCCGCCTGGCCACGGAGCACCTCATCTCCCTCGGCCACCGGCGGATCGCCCACATCGGCGGCTCGCACGAGTTCGACCTGGAATTCCACATCCCGACGAACCGTCGGCTCGGCTACGAACAGGCTCTCCGCGAGGCCGGCCTGTCCGTCGAGGAGGCTCTGCATCGCGCGTCCGACTTCACCATCCCGGGTGGCTACGATGCGGCGAAGCAGCTTCTGGATGCGACCGACCGCCCGACGGCCGTCTTCGCCGCCTCCGACGAGATGGCGATCGGCGCCATCCTGGCCGCCCGGGACCTCGGTCTGCGTGTGCCGGAGGACCTCTCCGTGATCGGCATCGACGACCACCCGCTCGCCGACTTCTTCGGCCTCAGCACCGTGGCGCAGCATCCCGACCGGCAGGGTGAGCAGGCGGCCGCCATCCTGCTCACCGCGCTGGAGCCCCGCCGGAACGGCGTCGCCGCCCCTCCCGAACCGGTCGGCCACACCGCCCCCGCCGACCTGATCGTGCGCTCCAGCACTGCCCCCTCCCCCTGACCCCCGTCCGAAACCGCTACGAATACGAGGTGACCCCCATCGCCGCATCATCCCCCGTCCCCAGCTCCTCGCCCATCCCGTCGGACGTCGCTCCCTCCGGTCCCGGCCGCGAATGGTGGCGCTCCGCCGTCATCTACCAGGTCTATCCGCGCTCCTTCGCCGACGCGGACGGCGACGGCATCGGCGACCTGCCCGGCATCACGCACCGCCTCCCCGCCCTCCGCGCACTCGGCGTGGATGCGGTGTGGCTGTCACCGTTCCAGCGGTCTCCGCAGCGCGACGCGGGCTACGACGTCTCGGACTACCGCGACGTCGACCCGCTCTTCGGGACGCTGGACGACTTCGACACGATGCTCGAGACCGCGCACGGCCTCGGACTGCGCGTGATCATCGACATCGTCCCCAACCACTCCTCCAGCGACCACGTCTGGTTCCAGGAGGCGCTGGCCGCTGGTCCCGGCAGCGCCGAGCGTGCGCGCTACCTCTTCCGCGACGGCACGGGCGAGAACGGTGAGCTTCCCCCGAACAACTGGGAGTCGATCTTCGGGGGCCCCGCCTGGGAGCGTGTCACCGAGGCCGACGGCCGGCCCGGCCAGTGGTACCTGCACCTCTTCGACAAGTCGCAGCCCGACTTCGATTGGGAGAACCCGTGGGTGCGCGAGCAATTCCGCGGCATCCTTCGCTTCTGGCTCGACCGCGGGGTCGACGGCTTCCGGGTGGATGTGGCGCACGGCATGATCAAGGAGGCCGGGCTTCCCGACTACACGCCTCCGGCCCATGCGGGCAGCATGGGCGGGACCGCCACTCCGACCCTCGAGACCGGCGGCATCCCGCTCGAGCCGGAGATCGCAGCGCACGCCTCCTCCGAGCCGCCGACGCCGCCGTATTTCGCGCAGGACGGCGTCCACGAGATCTACCGCGACTGGCACCGAGTGCTGGAGGAGTACCCGGGTGACCGTGTGCTCTGCGGCGAGGCCTGGGTCGAGCCGCTGGACAAGCTGGCCCGCTGGGTCCGCCCGGACGAGATGCAGCAGACCTTCAACTTCGCCTACCTGGAGACGCCCTGGAACGCGGCGGCCCTGCGCAGCGTGATCGATGACTCCATCGCTGCGTTCAGCAGCGTCGGCGCACCCAGCACCTGGGTGCTGTCCAACCACGACGTCGTCCGCCACGCGACCCGTCTGGCCCTGCACGGCGAGAACCTCCAGGGCCACGGCATCGGCCCGAAGACGAAGGGACTGCCCGATCCCGTCTTCGCCCTCCACCGCGCCCGCGCCGCGACCGCGCTCATGCTTGCGCTCCCCGGTTCCTCCTACCTCTATCAGGGTGAGGAGCTGGGGCTTCCGGAGGCGATCGACCTCCCGGACGACGCGCGACAGGACCCGACATGGTTCCGCACCAACGGCGAGCGGTACGGGCGTGACGGCTGCCGCGTCCCGATCCCGTGGGACGGCGACCAGCCCTCGTACGGCTTCGGCCCCGGCTCGGCGAGCTGGCTGCCCCAGCCCGCGTCCTGGGCCACCTACACCCGCTCCTCGCAGGAGGGCGTCGCCGGCTCGACGCTGACGATGTATCAGGATGCGCTCGAGCTGCGCCGCCGCTACGACCTGGCCTTCGAGAACCCGCAGTGGACCGACCTGGGCGCCGACACCCTCGCCTTCCGCTCCGGAGCGGTGACTGTCGTGGTCAACTTCGGCGCGGCTCCGGTGGCGCTTCCCGAGGGCGAGATCGTCCTCGCGAGCGGTGTGCTCGACGGGCGCACGCTGCCCACTGACACGACGGTCTGGCTGGTCTGACCCCGGGCCCGGGTGCCGGGAGTCACTCCCACGCGCTGTAGAAGCGCTCCACCCGGGGATGCAGCTGTTCGAAGAGGTCCGGCGCGGGCGCCACCCCCAAAAGGCGGCCCGCCGGACCACCCCCGATACCCGCCACCCGGGCGCCCGCTTAGGTATCCATTATAGCGC
>JBQCCO010000059.1:0-6509 GCA_051962155.1 Leifsonia sp.
GACGTTGCACCCGACACGCCGTGCCGACCTGCAACGTCGAGCACCTCGGCGGCGGCGGTGCCGCGAGACGGAGGCGGTGGCGCCGCGAGACGGAGGCGGTGGCGCCGCGAGACGGAGGCAGTGGCGGCGGCGGTGGGCCGGCGGCGGCGGCAGGAGGCTGGGGTGGGTCGGCGGTGGCGCCGCGAGACGGAGGGGGTGGCGCCGCGAGACGGAGGCGGCGGGTCGGCGGGTGGCGGCCGGTGGGAGGGCGGCGGGAGGCGGCGCGAGCGGGCGGCTACGGGAGGTGGTGCGGCGTCGAGGGGATGAGGCCGAGCGGAGCGACCCAGGTCGCGTCCCCCTCCGTGTTCAGCGCGTAGCACTGCCAGCCCGGGCCGACCGGACCCGCCAGCTCGAACCGCGCCGAGGAGCCGAGGGCGTCCGGCTGGTACTGCCGGGTGTAGACGGCGCAGGTGTAGTCGGCCGTCTGGGTCTGGATGCTGATGGTGAGCAGGATGCCGGGCAGCAGCAGGGCGCTCAGTGCGACGACGACGAAGACCCGACTGGCGACCGTCATCGTCCGCCCGCGCAGCGGTCGCTCTCGGAGCGGCTCGTACTCGGCGAGTTCCGGATGGTCCTCGTACGTCACCACCCCATCCTCTCGCGCCCCCGCCGTCGAGTACACAAAAACTGCACGCGAATCAGCGGATTCGCGTGCAGTCTTCGTGTACTCGATGGTGGGGCTCGGGGGTGGGGCGGGCCCCGGGAGGGAGGGCTAGTGCGAGGAGCCCTCGGTCGCGATCTCGGTGCGGTCGCCCGACCACAGGGTGTGGAAGACGCCGTCCTTGTCGACGCGCTTGTAGGTGTGCGCGCCGAAGAAGTCGCGCTGGCCCTGCACGAGCGCGGCCGGCAGGCGGGTCGAGGCCAGCGAGTCGTAGTACGACAGGGCGGCGCCGAAGCCGGGGACCGGGACACCGGACAGCGCGGCCGTGGCCACGATGCGGCGCCAGGCCGCCTCGCCCTCGCGCACGGCGTCGGCGAAGTACGGGGCCTCGAGCAGCGTCGAGATGTTCGGGTTCTCGTCGTAGGCGTCGGCGATCCGGTTCAGGAACTGGGCGCGGATGATGCAGCCGCCGCGCCAGATCTTCGCGATCTCGTCCTTGTGGATGTCCCAGCCGTACTTCTCGGCGCCGGCGATGATGGCGTCGAAGCCCTGCGCGTAGGCGACGACCTTGGAGGCGTAGAGCGCCTTGGACACGTCGTCGGCGAAAGCGGCCACATCGGACGCCTTCTGCACCTCGGGACGCGACTGGAGGGTCGCCTGCACCGCGGCGCGCTGAGCCGGCTTCGAGGAGACGGCCCGGGCGAACACGGCCTCGGCGATACCTCCGACCGGGACGCCGAGATCGAGCGCGTTCTGCACGGTCCAGACGCCGGTGCCCTTGGATCCGGCCTGGTCGAGGACGATGTCGATGAACGGCTTGCCGGTCTCCGCGTCCACCTGGCGCAGCACCTCGGCGGTGATCTCGATCAGGTACGACTCGAGGTAGCCGTTGTTCCACTCGGCGAAGACGTCCGTGATCTGCGCGGGGGTCAGGCCGCCGATGGTCCGCAATAGGTCGTACGCTTCGGCGATCAGCTGCATGTCGGCGTACTCGATGCCGTTGTGGATCATCTTGACGAAGTGGCCGGCGCCGTCGGTGCCGACGTGGGTCACGCACGGCTCGCCCTCGGCGACGGCGGCGATCGACGAGAGGATCGGGCCGAGCGTCTCGTACGACTCCGCCGATCCGCCGGGCATGATCGAGGGGCCGTTGAGGGCGCCCTCCTCGCCGCCGGAGATTCCGGCGCCGACGAAGTGGATGCCGGTCGGCGCGATCCGCTTCTCCCGGTCGATGGTGTCGTGGAAGTTGGCGTTGCCGCCGTCCACGATGATGTCGCCCGGCTCGAACCGCTCGACCAGCTGGTCGATGACGGCGTCCGTGCCCTTCCCGGCCTGCACCATGATGATCGCGGTGCGGGGCTTGGACAGCGAGGCGACGAAGTCGTCGATCTGCTCGGATCCGACGAAGCCGGCCTCCGGGTGCTCCTTCAGCAGGTCCTCGGTGCGGGTGTAGGTGCGGTTGTACACGGCGACGGTGTTGCCCTCGCGGGAGGCGAGGTTGCGGGCCAGGTTCGATCCCATCACCGCCAAGCCGACGACTCCGATGTTGGCGGTTGCTTCCTGTGACACGTCATGCTCCTTCGTGGGGCCGCGGCAGGCAGAGGCCGTCCGCCGCGACGGGTAGGGTCCGGGGGTCAGCTCTCCCGCTGGTGGCAAGAATCGAGCAGTCCTCCCAGCGTACCGTGGCACCGGTGCCGCTCCGTCCCCGGGCGTAACGAACGCGCCTCCGGCGTACCACCCGCTGGCCTGCCGCCGGAGCGAGGGCGCCGCTCACCCCAGCCGGAACGTCGCCCGCGGGATGTCGTCCACGAAGCGCCTCGCCACGGCGAGCGCATCCTCCTCGCTCAGTTGGTGCGTCGCGACCAGACTCGCCAGGTAGCCGGCGTCGACCCGGCGGGACATGTCGTGGCGGGCGGGGATGGAGCAGAAGGCGCGGGTGTCGTCGATGAAGCCGCTGGTCTTGGTGAAGCCGGCGCTGTCGGTGACGGCTTCGCGGTAGCGCCGGATGGCCGAGGGAGTGTCGAGGAACCACCACGGCGCGCCCGCGTACACCGAGGGGTAGAAGCCGGCGAGCGGCGCGATCTCGCGCGAGAAGACGGTCTCGTCGACCGTGAAGAGCACGAGCCGGAAGGTGGAGTTCGTGCCGAAATCGCGCAGGATGGGCGTGAGCGGCTCGGTGAACGCCCCGACCGCCGGCAGGTCGTGACCGGTGTCGGGCCCGTACGCGTCGAAGGTCGGCCGGTGGTGGTTGCGGATCACGCCGGGATGCAGCTGCATCACGAGGCCGTCGGAGGCGGACATCTCGGCCAGCCGGTAGAGCAGGTCGCGCCGGTAGGCGACGGCCTCCGCCGCGGTCAGCGAACCGGCGAGAGCGGCCCGGTGGATGCGCTCGGCTTCGGCCGGCGCGAGGGGCTCGCTCCCGGCATCCCGCACTCCGGTGTCCGTCGCGGTCCCGCCCGCTTCGGCGAAGGCCCGGCGGCGAGCCCGGAGCGCCTGGAGGAGGCCGGCGTGCGAGCGGGTGTCGACGTCCGTCCGGACCGCCAGCCGTTCCAGGCGGTCGGCCCAGCCGGGCTCGTCGGGGTGCATGTAGCGATCGGCGCGGAAGGTCGGGAGCACGCGTCCGCGGAAGGACGGATCGGCGGCCAGCCGGACGTGCGCCTCCAGGTCGTCCGCGGGGTCGTCGGTGGTGGCGAGCACCTCGATGCCGAACCGGTCGAACAGGGCGCGTGGGCGGAACTCCGGGCGGCCGAGGGTCTCGGCGAGCTGGTCGTACAGGGCGTCCGCATTCCGGGCGGACGGCTGCTCGGTGAGCCCGAACACCTCGCTGAACTCCGACTCGAACCAGAACCGGACGGGGGTGCCGAGGAACGCGTCCCAGTGCTCGCAGAGCGTGCGCCAGACGGCCCGCCCGGAGACGGGGGAGGGGATGCCGGGGCGGGACACGCCCAGCTGGTCCAGCGGAACGCCGACGGCGTGCAGCATGCGGGTGACGTAGTGGTCGGGCGTGATGAGGAGCGCCGCCGGGTCCGGGAACGGCTCGTCGTCCGCGAGCAGGCGCACATCCACGTGACCGTGCGGCGACAGGATGGGCGCGGTCGCGACCGCCGAGTAGAGCCGGCGGGCGATCTCCCGCACGCCGGGATCGGCGGGGAGGAGGCGGTCGGGATGCAGCGCGAGCGCGGTCATCGGGCTTCTGGCTCCGTTCGGTCGGTCGTGGAGGACGCGGAAGTCGGCGATGTCGGGGAGGTCCGCCCACCGACCGGCGCCGGCCCGGTGGAGTCGCGGACCGTCAGGTGGGTCGGCAACGTTGTCCCGCTGCGCACGAGCGGCGCCGGCCCCCCATCCAACCGGGAGAGCAGGATGCTGACGGCCGTCCGTCCCGCCTGCTCGATCGGCGCCGTCAGGGTCGTGAGCGGCGGGTTGCAGAAGTCGGCGCCGAAGATGTCGTCGCAGCCGACGATGCTGACGTCCTCGGGGACGCGGACGCCGCGCTCCCGGAATCGCCCGAGCATTCCGATCGCCAGCAGGTCGTTGAATGCGACGCACGCCGTCACTCCTGCGTTGAGCACCGCGTCGGCGGCAGCGGCGCCCGCGTACTTGCGCGGTGCGAACGGGCCGATCCGCCGGGCCGAGACGCCGTGCTCCCCGGAGGCGCGGAGGAAGGCGCGCCAGCGCCGCTCGTTCGACCAGGAGGTCTCCGGTCCCGCGACGTACGCGATGTCACGGTGACCGAGGGACACCAGGTGCCCGACGGCCTGCTCGACGCCGTTCGGCGTGTCGATGAAGACGCTGGCGACGCCCCGGGTCTGCCGGTTGATGGCGACCAGCGGCATCTCCTGGGCGAGCGCCGTCAGGCGGCGATCCGTGAGCCGGGACGCGGCGAGGATGGCGCCGTCGAACGAGCGGCGGAGCTTGTGCAGCATCCCGTCCTCGAGCTCGTCGGACTCCTCGGTGTCCACGAGCAGCTGCGTGTAGCCGGCCGCCTTGAGCTGGTGCTGCGTCCCCCGGATGATGCCGAAGTAGAACGGGTTCGTCACGTCGGAGACGAGCACGGCGATGGCGCGGGTGCGCCCGCTGGTCAGCGCGCGTGCCTGCGAGTTGGGGACGTACTCGAGCTCCCTCGCCGCCTCCTCGATGCGGGCGCGCGTCGCAGCGTTCACCCGGCCCGGATTGGAGAGGGCGCGCGACACCGTCGAGGTGGCGACCCCGCTGGCCGCTGCCACATCCGCGAGGGTCGCCGGCCGCTTCGCTGCGGCGCCGCTGAGGGAGCTCATGAAACCATCACAGCACAGCATGGCAAATTATGGCAATCGCTTGCACCCAGTTTGCCACCTCTTCTAGAGTCGGCCCCAGCCTCCCCTGGACAGGTGGGGCGCACGCCACATCCCGACTCGAAGGAGAGCCACGATGAGATCACGACTCGCACTCGGTGCGGTCGCGGGGCTGGCAGCCCTCGGCCTCGCCCTGACCGGATGCTCCGGCGCAGGCAGCAGCAGCACGACCTCCGGAGGGGCGGTCGACGGCAAGGGGAAGACGCTCGACGTCATGATCGCCGCCAACGCCCTCTATCCGACCCAGCAGCAGAAATGGTTCCAGGACGTCTCGGCGCAGTTCCAGAAGAAGACGGGAGCCACGGTCAAGTTCGAGACCTTCGCCTCGGCGAACGACGAGCTCACCAAGATCCAGACCTCGGTGCTCAGCGGCCAGGGCCCGGACATCTACGACCTGGGCACGACGTTCACCCCGACCGCCTACTCCACCGGCGCATTCGTGAAGCTGACGGACGACGACTGGAAGAAGCTCGGCGGCCGCGACCGGTTCGTGCCGGCGACGCTCGGCATCTCGGGCCCGGACCAGAAGGACGAGGTGGGCATCCCGTTCCTCAGCCGGCCGTTCGTGATGGCGTACAACAAGGACCTGCTGGCGGCCGCGGGCATCGACAAGCCCGCCACCACCTGGGATGGCCTGCTCGCGCAGGCGAAGAAGCTCACCACCGGCGGGGTCCACGGCATGGCGATCGCCTACGCCGACGGGTACGACCCGTGGAAGTTCATCTGGACCATGGCGATGCAGCAGGGCAACACGATCCTGGATGCGAAGTCCAAGAAGGCGACCATCGACGATGCCGCGGTGAAGAAGGCCTACCAGACCTACTTCGGCTGGCTCACCTCCGACAAGGTGGTCGACCCGGCGGCGATCGGCTGGAAGAACGCGCAGGCGGTCGCCGCCTTCGCACAGGGCAAGGCCGCGTTCCTCCCGATGGTGTCCTCGTCCTCGCAGGTGAGCCTGGACGCGTCTCCGATGGCGGGCAAGTACGCCTATGCGGTGATGCCGACCGTCCCGCCGGGCGCCACCAAGCTCCCGAGCGACGGCAAGGCAGCGGCGACCATCATCTCCGGCGACAACATGGTCGTCGCCAAGTACTCGAAGAACCAGGACCTCGCCTTCGCGCTGATCAACATGCTCACCAGCGAGGACAACCAGGTGGCCTACACCAAGAGCTTCGGCGACCTCCCGACCAACGCGGCGGCGGCCAAGAAGATCGAGGAGGGCAACCAGCTCCTCACCCCGATCCTCGACGCCGGGACGAAGGCGTACGGAACGCCGTTCACCGGCGCCTGGGGCGACACGCAGCTGGCGCTGGTGAACGTGGTGGTGCAGTCCATCCCCGGGCTCTCCAGCGGGGGCGTGTCGGCCTCCGACCTCCAGGCCAAGCTGAAGACCGCTCAGGATGCCGCCCAAGCGGCACTGAACAAGTCCAAGTGACGAGCCGGCGATGACCGAGACGACTCTCGCTGCGCCGCGGGGCGCCGCAGCGCCGGGCGGACCGGGGGCGCAGGACGCGCCCTCGGGCCGCCCGGGCCGGCCC
>JBQCCO010000060.1:0-17000 GCA_051962155.1 Leifsonia sp.
CTGAGGGAGATAACAATGGCTACCAAGTCCAAGGCTTACAACGCTGCTGCCGCGAAGATCGAGGCAGACCGCTTCTACACCCCGACCGAGGCCGTGGTCCTCGCGAAGGAGACCGGCTCCGCGAAGTTCGACTCCACCGTCGAGGTCGCGCTGAAGCTCTCCGTCGACCCGCGCAAGGCGGACCAGATGGTGCGCGGCACCGTCATCCTCCCGCACGGCACCGGTAAGACCGCCCGCGTCATCGTGTTCGCGACGGGTCCGGCCGCTGAGGCCGCGATCGCCGCGGGTGCGGACGAGGTCGGCGGCGCCGAGCTCATCGAGAAGGTCGCCGGCGGCTGGACCGCGTTCGACGCGGCCGTCGCCACCCCGGAGCTCATGGGCCAGGTCGGCCGTCTCGGCAAGGTGCTCGGTCCCCGCGGCCTGATGCCGAACCCGAAGACCGGCACCGTGACCCCGAACCCGGCCAAGGCCGTGGAGGAGATCAAGGGCGGAAAGATCGAGTTCCGCGTCGACAAGCACGCCAACGTGCACTTCGTCGTCGGCAAGGCGTCGTTCTCGGCCGAGCAGCTCGGTGAGAACATGAAGGCCGCGCTCGAGGAGATCGTTCGCCTCAAGCCGTCCGCCGCGAAGGGCCGTTACATCCAGAAGGGCGCCGTGTCGACCACGTTCGGCCCCGGCATCCCGCTGGACGTCAACGCCATCTGAGTCCGTTTCAGGAACAACCGACGGGGTCGGGACCGGTTGCCGGTCCCGGCCCCGTCGGCGTCAGTGAACGGAACCGTTCGGACGGCCCGGTGCGAACGGAACCGTCTACCCCCTCTTGTAGAGGTAGAACGTCCAGGTCTAGTCTCGCCATGTCGCGCGTCGCGCGATGGCTCGCTGTCGAGTCCGTCCGAACCAAAGGATGACATTCATGGCACTTCGCACCACGCGGTCCCTCCACAAGAGGGCGCTCGGTATCATCGCCACCACGTCTGCCGTGGTGGCGTTGTCATTGGCGGGAGCTTCTGCGGCGAACGCCGCCGACCGGGTGACTTACGCCGGCTCCGTCCCGTCCTGGGCCACCGCCAGCAACGATGCGGGCGCAGCCCCGGCCGACACCACGGTACAGGGCGAGATCTATCTGCCTCTCCGCGACCAGCAGGGCGCCGAGGCGCTCGCCAAGGCCGTTTCCAGCCCGCTCGACCGCGGCTACCGCAAAGCGCTGTCCCCGCAGCAGTGGATCAACCGCTTCTCGCCGACACAGGCCGACTTCGACGCACTGGTCAGCTTCATCAAGGCGGCGGGTCTCACCATCCAGGGTGTCCCGGCCAGCCGGCAGTACGTCGTGTTCCGCGGCACTCCGGACCAGCTCGGATCGGTGTTCGGCACCTCCCTCCACTCGTTCAAGCACGGCGGCCGCCAGCTGATCGCTCCGGCCTCCGCACCGTCAGTGCCCGCATCCATCGCCCCGAAAGTGTCCGCGATCAGCATCGAGCAGTCGCGCACCACGACGCGACCGGACTCGATCGTGCAGGGCGACCTCGGGCCGTCCGGCGCTCCGCAGCTGGCCCGCAAGGCGGCAACAGCTCCGGTGATCGAGACGCCGTGCTCGCACTACATCGGCGAGAACGTCGTGACCGTCCCGCCCGCCTACAACGGCCAGACGCAGTACAGCACCTACAACTGCGGCTACACGCCCCAGCAGCTCCGCAGCGCGTACGGCCTCACCGACCTCGGCAACCGCGGCATCAACGGCAGCGGGCAGACGGTCGCGATCATCGACGCGTACGCGAGCCCCAGCATCGTGAAGGACGTCAACAGCTACTCGCTGCAGAACGGCGAGCCGGGGCTGACGAACTCCAGCTACCAGCAGCTGGTACCGAACCCCAGCGAGTTCACCGACCAGGCCCTCTGCCAGCAGCCGAGTGGATGGCAGGGCGAGCAGACGCTCGACGTCGAGTCCGTGCACGGCATCGCGCCGGGCGCACGCATCCTGTATGTCGGCGGAACGGACTGCTCGGGCGGCCTGGACATCGCGATGTCGAAGATCCTCGACAACAAGCTCGCGAACATCGTCAGCAACAGCTACGGCAACGTGGGTGAAGCCGTTCCCGCCGACGTGATCCAGGGCGAGGTGAACCTGCAGCTGCAGGCAGCTGGCGAGGGCATCGGGCTGTACTTCTCGAGCGGTGACAACGGTGACGAGGTCGCGAACCTCGGCTACGCGTCCCCGGACTTCCCGGCGTCCTCCCCGTGGGTGACCTCGGTGGGCGGCACGAGCACGGCGATCGACAAGAACGGCAAGATCGCGTGGGAGACCGGCTGGGGCGACCAGTTCGACCAGATCGTCAAGAACCCGGACGGCACGCTGAGCTATGCGCTGCCGCTGCCCGGCACGAGGTTCGTCGGCGGTGCGGGCGGTGGAGTCAGCGCGGTCTTCGCCCAGCCGGACTACCAGCGCGGCATCGTGCCGGCGGCCCTGGCGAACGGCAAGCGCGTCTCTCCGGACGTCGCGGCGCTGGCCGACCCGTACACCGGCTTCCAGATCGGAATCCGGCCGATCGTCAACGACACGACGCTGGCGACCGGCGACTACATCAACGAGACCTACGGCGGCACGTCGCTGGCCTCGCCGATCGTGGCAGCCCAGATCGCGATCGTGCAGCAGGCGACGCACGCCACCATGGGGTTCCCCACCCCGACGCTGTACGGCGTGAAGCGCATCCTGCCCGGCGCGTTCCGGGATGTGCTCCCGCAGAACCCGCCGCAGGCGCTGGTCTACACGAGCCACATCAGCGGAAACACCTACCTGGTCACCATGGACCAGGACACGTCGCTGAAGACGGCGAAGGGCTACGACGACGTCACCGGCCTCGGAGGCGTCTCGTTCGACCTGCTCAGCTGGGTGGCACAGGGCCGGCACTGACGGACCCACAGCATCCCCGGACCGGCCGTCTCCCGATCGGAGGCGGCCGGTCCGTTGCGTGCCGGCGTCCGGCGGTCTGGCTACTCTGAGAGGGTGACCGTCACCATCCGCCCGGCCCTCGCCGGCGACGCCGTGGCCCTGGCCGCCGTCGCTGCGGCCACTTTTCCGCTCGCCTGCCCACCGCACACGACCCCGGAGGCGAAGGCCGCCTTCATCGCCTCGGTGCTGTCGGAGGAACGATTCGACGGCTACCTCGCCGATCCGTCGCGCCGGCTGCTCATCGCAGAGGACGCCGACGGTTCTGCAGTCGGCTACACGATGGTCAACCTGGGCGAACCGTCGGATGCGGGCGTGCGCTCCTGCCTCCGCATCCGCCCCACCGCCGAGCTGAGCAAGTGCTACGTGCTCCCCGGGCACCACGGCGAAGGCGTGGCGGGCCGTCTCCTGGCCGCGAGTCTCGACGCCGGAACGGCTGCGGGCGCTGCGGGGATGTGGCTGGGCGTCAACGAGGAGAACGCGAAGGCCCAGCGCTTCTACGCGAAGCACGGCTTCGAGCAGGTGGGGTCCAAGCATTTCCTCGTGGGCGATCGGTACGAGGACGACTGGGTGATGGAGCGGGCGCTCGCGCCGGCCCCGTAGCGCTCAGCCCTCCGCGACCTTGAGCGCGATCTTGCCGCGGGTGTGGCCGCTCTCGATCGCCCGATGCGCGTCGGCGATCTGTTCGAGCTCGAAGATCTGGTCGACGTGGACCCGGACGTTCCCGGACTCCAGCAGGCGGGCGATGACGCCCAGGGTGTTGCCGTCGGGCGCCACCTTGTAGTCGGTGCCGCGCACGCCCGCCGAAGCGGTGTCTTCGGCGAACGTCGGCCAGCTTCCCGTCGGCGCGTTGACGATGAGCCCGCCGGGGCGGAGGGTTGCGAGCGAGCGGCTCCCCGTGTTGTCGTGCACGTTGCCCAGGAGGTCGATCACCACATCCACGTCGTGCACCACGTCCTCGAAACGGGTGGTCCGGTAGTCGACGACCTCCGCGGCGCCGAGCGAACGGAGCCAGGACGCCTTGGATCCCGATGCGGTCGCGATGACGTGCGCTCCGAAGTAGGAGGCGAACTGCACCGCGAAGTGGCCGACCCCTCCGCTGCCCGCGTGGATGAGCATCCGCTGTCCGTCGTGCGCCTTGGCGACGTCGACGACCATGCCCCACGCGGTCAGGGCCGCGAGCGGGGCGGCGGCCGCCTCGATGTGGCTCAGCGTGGACGGCTTCCGCACGACGCTGAGCGACGGCACGGCGATGTACTCGGCGTAGCTTCCGCCGAGTCGCGGGACCATCACCATCCCGAACACCTCGTCGCCGGGGCGGAGGGGATGCGCGCTGTACGGCGACTCCACCACGACACCGCTGAAGTCGTGGCCCAGCACCACCGGGAACGAGTGGATGGCGCTGAACACTCCGCGTCCGGCCCGCGTCTTCGCGTCGATGGGGTTGACGCTGGATGCGACGACCTTGACGATGAACTCCGCGTTGACGCGATCGGGGTACGCGATCTCGCCGATGCGCAGAGCCTCCGGCGCTCCCGCCGTATCCAGCAGCGCTGCCCGCATCGTCTTCGGCATCCGTCGTCCCCTCGTCGGTCGGCCGCGCTGGCGGCGTGGCGTTCTCTCAGTCAATCCTGCCCGTGCTTCGCCGGTGTTACGGTCGGGTCACCAGATGTGAACAGTGTGTTTCGGATACCCCCAGGACGTTCCCAGCCGCACGCCGGTTAGGATGCTGCGACCTGGCCGACCGTGGCCGGCCGTGGCTGACACCGGTCGGCCGCGGCACACCGGTCCGACGACCGGGACCACGACGGCTGACCGAGGAGCGACAGGTGCGACGACTGCTGCGGATCTCCCGCCAGCCTTTCGGCCTCCCGGTAGTGGCGCGCGGCTGGCAGCGCGCGGTGCCTGTGCTCCTGGCGATCGGTACGCTGTGCGTGCTCGGCGGGCTCACCGTCATCTGGGCCGCCCGGCTGACCGTGCCCTACGCGGTCTACGTCAGCGAGCTGGGCGCGCGCGGCGCGGCGACAGCCGGACCGTTCGCCGTCGCGCTGCTGCTCATCGCGGCCGGCGGCTTCGCGATCGCGCTGGCCAGCGGGCACATCCGTTCGTCCGCGCCGATGCTGAACCGCTGGTCGCCCGCGCTGACTCTGGGCTTCGCGGCCCTGTGCTTCGTGCTGGCGTCGCAGGTGACGTGCACGGCCTACTGCCCGGTGCCCCTGGTCGACCCGAAGTCGACGCCGCAGGACCTCATCCACACGGTGTCCGCCGTGGTCGGGTTCGCCGCCGCCTGCTTCGCCATGCTGCAGGTGGGGTTCAGCCGGAGCCTTCCGCGCATCTCCTGGCTGTCCCGCGTGACCTGCGCGACCGTCGCGGTCATCACGATCATCGGGGGACTGCTCGCCATCGTCCGCGTGGGAGCGGATGTCGGCGCCTGGTTCGAGCTGGTCGGAACGACCGTGGCGGTCGGCTGGATCGCCGTCTACGCCGTCGCGCTGACGCGCATCCCGGTCATGGCCGCGGTGGATGCGGTCGCGGCGGCCGGCGACACTGCCGCGTCATCCGCAGGCGCCGGACCGGAAACGGGCGCGGCCGTCGAGGTCGCCTGACGGAGCACCTCGATCAGGTCGGCCGCGAGGGCGACCAGCTTCGCGATCTCGGCTTCATCGCGGTCCACCCAGCGGCAGCGGGGCTCGTCTCCCAGCGGGACGAAGCCGTCGTGCTGCTCCCAGACGAAGAGCGTCCGCTCGGCGCCGAGCACGTACTGCTGCCACCAGATCTGACGAAGATACGGACGCGGGATGCTGCGGAGCGGCTTGTTCGTCGTCTTGATCTCGGCGAGCTCGATGCGTCCGGAGCTCCGGAGGATGAGGCCGTCCGGTGTGGCCAGGTGCCGGCGGTCGCGTTCCGCGTGGAAGAGCAGGTCGGAGGGCTGGATGCCGTGGGTCGCCGCCACCCAGGCCGCGATCTCCGGCTCGCGGGAGCGGCCGTGCTCGGTGAAAATGTTGCCGCTGAAGCCCGTCCCGTGCAGCTTGTCGTAGGCGGCGGCGCGGATCGAGCGCGGCGACGAGAGCTTGGCCACGTCCGTAGCCGTGATGCCCCGGCTGCGGGCGCGCAGCCAGCCTGCGCGGTCGCTCGACCGTGCGACGACGCGCGCGAGGTGCCCGGTCTGCCCCGGGACGGCCGGAACGACCGGGACGGGTGCGGGACGCGCCGGGCTCAGGTCCGCGAGCACTCCCGGCCGGTAGAGGTCGGCCGTGCGGTAGGTAGCGGAGTCGAGCACCTGTCCATTGTGCCTCGCGCTGCCGACGGTGCGCGTCACTCCACGCGGGTCGCCCCGACTTGGCGGCGTGCCTCGTCGATCGTCGCCAGCGTGTCGACGGCCTCCGCGAGCGGATGCAGGGGTGACTGGCTTCGTCCCTCGGCCACGTAGCGCGCAAGCGCCGCCGCCTCGTACGCCATACCGTCGCGGTGCGGGCGGCCGTAGGGGTCGCGCCAGTGGGACAGCAGCGTCCCGTCGGAGTCGAAGACCCGGAGGCCGCTCGGACCCCAGAACGGGCTGTCGGTCTCGATCCTGCCTGCACTGCCGCTGATCGTCGCGAGCGACGGGGTGGAGGCCAGGAGCGTCGTGCTCAGCAGCGCCTGCGCCCCGTGCGCAGAGGAGAGCACGAGTGCGACCTGGTCGTCCACGCCGGTCGCTGCGAGCGTCCCCGTCGCGATGATGCCGGCGGGCGGGCCGATGGCGAACGACGACCAGGAGACCACGTAGACGCCCAGGTCGAGCAGCGCTCCGCCGGCGAGCGCCGGGTCCCAGAGCCGGCTCGCCGGGTCGTACCGGGAGCGTCCGCCGAAGTCGGCAGTGACGAGCCGGACCTCGCCCAGTGCTCCATCGGCCAGCAGCTGCCGCACGATGTCGGTCTGCGGCAGGTAGCGCGTCCACATCGCCTCCATGGCGAAGACGCCGGCGGCGCGTGCCGCCTCCACGATCCGGCGCGACTGGTCGGCGGTCACCGCCATCGGCTTCTCGATGAGGACGTGCTTGCCGGCGGCGATGGCGAGCAGCGCATGCGCGAGGTGCTCGCTGTGCGGGGTCGCGACGTAGACCACCTCGACCTCGGGATCGGCGACGAGCGCCTCGTAGGAGCCGTACGAGCGTCCGACGCCGTGCGCAGCCGCGAAGGCCGCAGCGCGCTCAGCCGACCGAGAGCCGGCGGCGACGACCCGCTGACGCGTGTGCCGGTGCAGCGCGTCGGTGAAGTCGGCGGCGATGGCTCCCGGCCCGAGGATGCCCCAGCGCAGGGGCGGGGCGTCCGCAGGATCGGGATGGCGCGGTTCGGGCAGGACGGCGAGCGTGTCGGGCATGGGTGTGGTCTCCTGGTGTCGTCGGGGGTCGGTGGGGACTCAGACCGGCTGCGGGTTCGAGACTTCTGGCGCCTGACGGATCCCGGCGACCGGCGCTGCCCACCGGACTCCGTTGGCGAGCACGCGCCGGATCTGCGGGTGGAAGTACACCGGGTACTCCTGGTCCCCGGGGCTGAAGTAGAAGATCTTGCCCCGACCGCGCGTGAACGTGACGCCCGACCGGAACACCTCTCCGCCGGTGAACGAGCTGATGAACACCAGGTCGTCCGGGGTCGGGATGTCGAAGAACTCCCCGTACATCTCCTGCGCCTCGATGACGATCGGCTGCTCCACGCCCGCGGCGATGGGATGCGTCGGGTCGACGTTCCACACGAGCTCGCGCTCGCCGCCCTCCGGATTGCGCCAGCGGAGCGAGCACGTCGTCCCGAGCATCCGGATGAAGATCTTCGAGAAGTGGCCGGAATGAAGGACGATCAGCCCCATGCCACCGAGGACATGGCGCCGGACACGTTCCACCACGTCGTCGGACACGCGGTCGTGCGCGATGTGGCCCCACCACAGGAGAACGTCGGTCTGCTCGAGATCCTCCTCGCTGAGTCCATGCTCCGGGTCGTCGAGGGTCGCGGTGCGCACGGCGACCTCCTCTCCGAGCAGCTCGCGAAGGCCCTCGGCGATGGCGCCGTGGATGCCGTGCGGGTAGATCGCGGCGATCTCGGGCTGGGTCGCCTCGTGGACGCCCTCGTTCCAGACGGTGACGCGCAGCGCCATGGTCATGCTCCTTTCGTAACACCGTCGAGTCCGCGAAGACGTGCGGTTTCGACGGGGATTTCGTGCAGTCTGTGCGGACTCGATGGTGGGGGCTAGGGGGTGGGGGCCAGGCGGACTTCGGCGCCGATGCGGGCGGATTCGTAGGCGGCGTCGATCACACGAGCGCGGTCGAGGGCGAGGGAGCCGTCCCAGTTCGACCAGTTCGCGGGATCCGCGACGTGCTCGAGGAAGGTCTCGACCACGGCGAGATGGCCGCGCCCGGGATCGGCGGTGACCGAGATGTCCTGGCTCTGCTCTCCCTCGCCCGTGAAGATGGTCAGCTCGCCGGAGGGCGCGTAGTCGACGACGCGCAGGTCGGCGCCTCCCTCGGTGCCGTACAGCGTGATCCCGAACTCGTCGCCGGCCGGGCGGTAGGCCGCCCAGCTCGTCTCGATGACGATCGAGCCGCCGCCCTCGAGGCGGAGCAGCAGGCTGGCGAGGTCCTCGACCTCGTACGCCGAGCCGACGTGCTGCTTGGACGAGGTGGAGCCGCCGCGGCCGCGCACTCCGAGCTCCGCGTGCGTCACCGCCGAGACGGCCTCGACACGCGGCTCGCCGAACAGGTGCAGCGCGTAGTCGAGCACGTGCACCCCGATGTCGATCAGCGGTCCGCCTCCCGCCATCTCGCGGTTGGTGAACCAGCTGCCGAGGGCCGGGATGCCGGCGCGGCGCAGCCAGATGGCGCGTGCGTGGTACGGCCGGCCGATCCGACCGTCGTCGATCGCCGCCTTGAGGGCCTGGATGTCGCCGCGGCGGCGGTGGTTGAACGCCACCTCCAGTACGCGGCCGGAGCGGCGGGCGGCATCGACCATCGTCTGGGCCTCTGCGGCGGTCCGGGCGATCGGCTTCTCGCTGAGCACGTGGATGCCGGCGTCGAGCGCGGCGACGGCGATCGGGGCGTGCAGGAAGGTGGGGACGGCGATGCTCACGACGTCGAGACCACCGTCCGCGACGAGCTCTGTCGCGTCGCGGTAGAGGCGCTCGATGCCGTACTTCTCGCCGAGTTCGGCCCGGGGGCCGTCCTCCATCCCGGCGATGGCGACGAGCTCCACGCCCGGGAGGTCGTCGTAGGCGGCCATGTGCTGCTGGCCGGCCCAGCCGAGGCCGATGACTCCGGCGCGGAGGGGGCGCTCGAGGCGTTCGCCGTCGGCGACCTGGGGGACTTGCGTGCTCACGGCACTCCTTTCGGTTTCTGTGTTCGAATCGATTCGATTGTGGACGAGTGGATGGGATGCTCCGGGATGCCGCCCGTCAGCGGAACAGGGACCGGGCGGTGCCGGCATCGGGATCGAGCGCCCGCTGGATCACCATCATGGCCGCCCCGATCGCGCCGCCGGTCTCGCCCGAGCGGGACTCCGTGATCGTGAGGTGCTGCGTCGCCAGCGGCGTCGACCGCTGATAGACGACCTCGCGGATCCCGGCGAGGAGCTGCTCGCCGACACGAGAGAGGCTGCCGCCGACGACGATCATCGACGGGTTGAGGAGGTTGACGCAGGTCGCGACGACCGCGCCGAGATCGCGTCCGGCCTGACGGATCGCGTTCTGCACCGCGGGGTTGCCGGTGCGCGCCAGGGTGACGACGTCGTCGCTGGTCTCAGCGGGGATGCCCGCAGCAGTGAGTGCGCGAGCGATCGCCGGTCCGCTGACCAGGGACTCGAGGTCGGCGTCCTGCTCGCCGTGGCTGGGCGTGTCGCTGCCGAACGGGACCCGGACATGCCCGAGGTCGCCCGCGGAACCGAGCGCGCCGCGCTGGAGCCGGCCGCCGCTGATGATCCCCGCGCCGACGCCGGTGGCGACCTTGATGTAGAGCAGGTCGGTCTCGTCGGGCCACATCAGCGTCTGCTCGCCGAGCGCGAGCAGGTTGACGTCGTTGTCGACCAGCACCGGAACGTCGAAGACGCGGCGGATGTAGCCCGGGATGTCGAAGCGGTCCCAACCGGGCATGATCGGCGGGTTGACCGGGAGACCCGTCGAGTGCTCCACCGGTCCGGGGACGCCGACTCCGACGCCGATCAACTCCTCGGGCTGCCGGCCGGAGGCGATGAACAGCTCGCTGGCGACCTCGAGCGCCCAGTCGAGCACGGACAACGGCCCGTCGGCGATCCGGAGCCGCCGTGACTCGCTGGCCGTGATCGTGCCCGCGAGGTTCGCCAGGGCGACCACGCCGTGGGTGGCACCGAGGTCGATCGCGATCACCACCCGCGAGTCCGGGTTGAAGCGGATGCGGGAGGGAGGCCGCCCGCCGGACGACACGTCGTCGCCTGCCGGTGCCACGAGACCGGCTTCTGCCAGCAGGTCGATGCGGGAGGCGATGGTGGAGCGCGCCATCCCCGTCGTCTCAGCCAGCTGCGCGCGGGTGCGCGGGATGCCGTCGCGCAGGATCGCGAGCAACTCCGCGGCGTCTGCGGCGACGAGCACCGAGTCGCGCGGGCTGTCCGTCATGAGGGTATTGAATCACACTGCCGGGCGACGACTCAAAGATCTGTTCGGATCGCTCGACTTTTGATTGACATCCGGCAGAAGTCCGACTTGAATGGACTCACGCCATCCGGCGCCTCCATCCCCAGAACTCGACGAGGAGAACAGTGTCGACGTCAAAAGTCTCCGTTCAGCTGTACACGGTGCGCGAGCTCCTGACCGATGACACGGTCGGCACGCTCAAGCGGATCGCGGACATCGGTTTCACCCAGGTCGAGCCGTTCGCCTTCATCTCCTTCGGCGACGCGTTGCGCGACGGACTGGCGGAGGCCGGCCTGTCCGCTCCGACCACGCACCAGAGCTTCATCGGCGGCGACCTGGACGAGGTCTTCGGCAAAGCGAAGGAACTCGGTGTCGAGACGGTCATCGACCCGTTCGTGGCTCCGGACCGCTGGCAGACGGCGGATGACGTGGCGCAGATCGCCGACCAGCTCAACGCCGCGGCAGAGGTCGCGTCGCGGCACGGGGTGCGCGTGGGCTACCACAATCACGCCCACGAGCTGGAGAGCACGATCGAGGGCGCGACCGCTCTCGAGTTCTTCGCCGGAAAGCTGGCCCCGGAGGTCGTGCTCGAGGTCGACACCTACTGGGTGACCGTCGGCGGCGTCGACCCGGTGGCCCTGCTCCCGAAGCTCGGCGACCGCGTGGTGGCACTGCACATCAAGGACGGTCCCGGCACCACCGAGACGAAGGATCAGGTCGCCGTGGGGCAGGGCTCGCTTCCGATCGAGCAGATCATCTCCGCGGCGCCGGATGCGCTCCGCGTCATCGAGCTCGACGACTCGCGCGGCGACCGGTTCCAGGCCGTCGCGGACAGCTTCGCCTTCCTCACCTCCAAGGGCCTCGCATGAGCGCCGCTCAGGGCCGGACCGGTCGTGTCGGGGTCGGCGTCATCGGCGCCGGCGTCATCAGCAACGAGTACCTGAAGAACCTGACGGCGTTCCCGGACCTCGACGTCCGCTTCGTCGCCGACATCGATCTCGCTCGGGCGCAGGCGCAGGCGGAGAAGTTCGGGGTGGCGCGTTCGGGCACCGTCGAGCAACTGCTCGCCGACGACGCGATCGAGATCGTGGTCAACCTCACCATCCCGAAGGTGCACGTCGCGGTGGCTCTGGAGGTGCTCGCCGCCGGCAAGAACGTGTGGAGCGAGAAGCCCTTCGCGCTCGACCGCGCGAGCGGGCAGCAGCTGCTGCAGGCCGCGCACGCCCAGGGCCTCCGCGTCGCCACGGCACCCGACACGTTCCTCGGGTCGGGCATCCAGTCGGCTCGCCGCCTGATCGAGCACGGCGACATCGGCGCGCCGCTGACAGCCCTGACGCTCATGCAGAGTCCGGGCCCCGAGTCCTGGCATCCCAACCCCGACTTCCTGTTCCAGGAGGGCGCCGGCCCACTGTTCGACATCGGCCCGTACTACCTGACAGCTCTCGTTCAGTTGTTCGGGCCGGTCGCGCGCGTCAGCGCGAGCGCATCCCGCGCGCGGGAGACCCGCGTGATCGGATCCGGACCCCGGGCGGGCGAGGAGTTCGCGGTGACGGTCCCGACGCACGTGAGCGCGCTCTACGAGTTCGAGAGCGGTCAGACGGCGCAGTCGGTGTTCAGCTTCGACTCCAAGCTCAAGCGGACCCAGTTCGAGGTCGCCGGTCTGGAGGGCACGGTCGTCGTGCCCGATCCGAACACGTTCGAGGGCGAGCTGGAGGTGCACGATTCCGAGGGCATCCACGGCGTCCCCTCGACCGGGACGACGGACACCCGCGGCATCGGCGTCGTCGAGCTGGCACGGGCCATCCGCGCCGGCGTTCCGGAACGGGCGTCGGGCGAGCAGGCCTATCACGTGCTCGACATCATGGTCTCGACGATCGAAGCCGGAGAGACGCGGAGGCCGGTCGAGATCGAGAGCACGGTGCAGGTCACGCCGGCGCTCGCCGAAGACTGGGACCCGCGCGCGGCGACCCTGGTGTGAGGATGAGCGACATGACGGACGGGACAGTGCTGACCGGCGGCGGCCTCAGCCGCCGCGACGGAAGCTCGGCCGGATCACGGCTGCGCGTGGCGATCGTCGGTGGCGGCTTCATGGCCGAGGTGCACTCGCGGGCCGTCCGGGCCGCACGCGCCGACCTCGCGGGCATCGTCTCCTCGACGCCGGAGCGCTCGGCGGCCGCAGCGGAACGCCTCGGCATCGGCCGATCCTACGGATCGCTTGACGAGCTCCTGGCCGATGACGCGATCGACGTGGTCCACGTCACCACCCCCAACGCCCTGCACGCCGACCAGGCAGTGGCCGTCCTCGCCTCCGGCAAGGACGTGGTCTGCGAGAAGCCGATCGCGACGAGCATCCCGGACGCGGAGCGGATGGTCGGTGCGGCCCAAGGGCGCACGGCGACCGTGCCGTTCGTCTATCGGTTCCATCCGCTGGTGCGCGAGGCGCGGGCCCGATTCGCGTCGGGCGAGGCCGGCCGCGTTCTCAGCGTGAACGCGTCCTACCTGCAGGACTGGCTGCTGGGCTCCGGCGACGACAACTGGCGCGTGGATGCGGAGCAGGGCGGCCGCTCGCGCGCGTTCGCGGACATCGGCTCCCACCTTATCGATCTCGTCGAGTTCGTGAGCGGCGACCGCGTCAGCCGGGTGGTCGCCACCAAACGGACGGTGTTCGCCGAGCGGGCGGCGCACGCCGGCATCACGACGGAGGATGCCGTCGCGGTCGTCATCGAGACACGCTCCGGCGCGCTCGGAACGCTGCTCGTGTCCCAGGTCGCGCCCGGCCGCAAGAACCGCCTCTGGCTCGAGATCGCGGGCAGCGCCGAAAGCGTCGCCTTCGACCAGGAGCAGCCGGAGACGCTCTGGATCGGCCGCAGGAAGGGAAGCCTGACCATCCCGCGCGACGCCGACCAGCTCAGCGAGGACGCGGCGCGGCTGTGCGTCCTGCCCTCCGGGCATCCCCAGGGCTATCAGGACGCGTTCAACGCGTTCGTAGCCGACAGCTACGCGGCGGTCGCGGGGGAGAACCCCGACGGCCTCCCGCGGTTCGCCGACGGCCTGCGCGCTGTGCGGGTCACGGACGCCGTGATCGACTCCGCCGAGTCGGGCACCTGGATCGAGATGGGAACGAACGAATGACCGACGACACCACCCCCCGGAACGACGCCGAGTCCGGCCGCACGCACCCGGTCACCCTCTTCACCGGCCAGTGGGCCGACCTGACCCTCGAGGAGGTCGCCCGGTACGCGTCCGAGTGGGGCTACGACGGCTTGGAGATCGCCTGCTCCGGCGAGCACCTCGACGTCTGGCGTGCGGCGGAGGACGACGACTACCTGCAGGGCCGCCTCGACATCCTGGACAGGTACGGCCTGAAGGTGTGGGCGATCAGCAACCACCTGAAGGGTCAGGCGGTCTGCGATGACCCCATCGACTTCCGCCATCAGGCCATCGTCGGCTCGAAGGTGTGGGGCGACGGCGACCCCGAGGGGGTGCGTCAGCGCGCCGCAGAAGAGCTGAAGCTCACCGCGAAGGTCGCCCGCCGGCTCGGCGTGGACACGGTGGTCGGCTTCACCGGGTCCAGCATCTGGCCCTACGTGGCGCAGTTCCCGCCCGTCCCGGCCGAGGTGTTCGAGCGCGGCTACCAGGACTTCGCCGACCGCTGGAACCCCATCCTCGACGTGTTCGACGGCGAGGGCGTCCGATTCGCGCACGAGGTGCATCCCTCGGAGATCGCGTACGACTACTGGACGAGCGTGCGCACTCTGGAGGCGATCGACCACCGCGAGGCGTTCGGCTTCAACTGGGACCCGTCGCACATGATGTGGCAGGACATCGACCCGGTCGGCTTCATCGTCGACTTCCAGGACCGCATCTACCACGTCGACTGCAAGGACACGCGGCTGCGCCCGAAGAACGGCCGCGCGGGCGTCCTCGGCTCCCACCTGTCGTGGGGCGACCCGCGGCGCGGGTGGGACTTCGTGTCCACGGGCCACGGCGATGTTCCGTGGGAGGACGCCTTCCGCGCGCTCGAGTCGATCGGGTACACCGGTCCCATCTCGATCGAGTGGGAGGATGCCGGGATGGACCGCCTGCACGGCGCGAAGGAAGCCGTCGGCTACATCCGCTCACTGCTCTGGAAGCAGCCGACCGCCTCCTTCGACGCGGCGTTCAGCAACCAGGACTGAGCCCCCCGGCCCGCGAGGCCCGATCGGCCCGAGGGTGAGCCGACCTCAGCCGAAGACGACGGCCGCCGCGTCGACCACCTCGGCCGTACGCCCGGGCGCGCGGTGGTTCGACCAGTACAGGTTGGTGTGGGCGATGACCTGCTCCGGCGGCGGCACGCCCCAGTCGGACAGGTCCTCGGTGGTGTGCGCATCCCCGACCAGCGTGACGTCGTACCCGCGAACCATCCCACCGTGGATCGTCGACCGGATGCACTCGTCCGTCTGCGAACCCGTGACCACGATGCGGCCGACCCCGGCTGCCGCCAGCACCTCTTCCAGGCGCGTGTCCTCGAAGGCGTCCGCGTACTCCTTGGGCACCAGAGGCTCATCCTCGGATCGCGTCAGTTCGGGCACGTACTGCCAGGCGTCGCTGCCGTAGGGGACGTTGTCGTCCGAGTGCTGGATCCACACCACGAGCACGTCCTCCCGCCTCGCGCGTTCGACGAGACGCTGGATGGTGCCGACCACCTCGTCGCGTCGCACGGCGCCTCCGATCACGCCGTTCTGCACATCGATGACCAGCAGCGCGCTCGCCGGCCGTCCCTCGAGAGTCGTCATCGTTCCTCCTTCGAGACAGGATGCTAGCCTCGGCGCGTGCACCCGCACAGGGCTACGCTCGATCCGTGACGAGCAGCGAAACCGCCATCCGCGGCGAGGACTGGTACGGTCGCGAGCTCGACAGTGTGGAGTACACGGGCGTCGTGTTCGAGAACGTCGACCTGACCGAGGCGCGCACCGCGGGCGCCACGTTCAGCGATTGCGTGTTCCGGAACGTCCGGTTCAACGTGAGCGAGCACAGCGACTCGGCTTTCGTGAACTGCCGGTTCGACGTGTGCAACTTCTTCGACGCCACCTTCCGCCGCTGCAAGCTGACCGGAAGCACCTTCCACGGCTGCGAGTTCGCGTTGCTGAAGGTCGAGGGCGGCAACTGGTCCTTCACCGGGCTTGCCCGCGCCGAACTGCGCGGGGCGTCCTTCGAGGGTGTTCGGCTCCGGGAGGCGGATCTCACCCAGGCGCACTGCCAGGAAGCGCGGTTCGAGGGATGCGACCTCAGCGCGGTCACGCTCGCGGGCGCGGACCTCAGCGCCGCATCCCTGGCCGGCAGCGATCTGACCGGGATCGATCCGGCCGACGTGGTGCTGCGGGGGACCATCATCGACGAGCGGCAGGCCGTGGTGCTCGCCGGAGCGATGGGGATGGTCGTCGTCCCGGTCCCCTGATCCGGCGAGGGCGCTACGCGACCTCGCTGACCTGCCCGTGCTTGATGTGGAGCCGGCGCTGCGCCCGCTTCGCCACCGCGGAGTCATGGGTGACGATGATGACGGTGAGGCCGCGATCCCGCCACAGCCCCTCGAGCAGGTCCATGATCTCGTCCCGGGTCTCCTCGTCCAGGTTGCCGGTCGGCTCGTCGGCGAGGAGCACCTCCGGGTCCTTCACCAGTGCCCGGGCGATGGCCACGCGCTGCTGCTGACCGCCGGACAGCTCGGACGGCAGGTGGTTGCCGCGGTCCGCGAGTCCGACCGAGGCGAGCGCCTCAGCGGCACGTCGCTTGCGGTCTGCGGCGGTGACGCCGAGCGGCGCCAGGGCCGTCTCGACGTTCTCCTGGGCGGTCAGCGTCGGGATGAGGTTGAAGCCCTGGAAGACGAAGCCGATCTCTTTCGCCCGGATCTTCGCCAGCCGGGTGTCGTGCTGCTTCGAGAGGCTGTCCGATCCGAGCTGCACCGAGCCGGAGCTCGGCCGGTCGAGCGCGCCGAGCATCTGCAGCAGCGTCGACTTGCCGCCGCCCGTGGGACCTTGGATGGCGACCAGCTGGCCGTCCGGGATCTCGAGGGTCACATCCTTCAGTGCGACCACTGTGCGCTTGGACTGGGTGTAGGTCTTGGTGACATCGGTGAGGGTGTACATCGTTGCTCCTTCGGGGGCCGGATGGCCGGGTTCAGGCGACCGAGCGCAGTGCGGCTGCGGGGCGGAGACGGGAGGCGCGCCAGCCGCCGACCGCGCCGGCGATGAGACCGCCGAGGATGGCGAGCGCGACGGCTCCCACGATGATCCACACGGTCACCGGCGCATGCAGCGCGATGTCCGCGGTGGAGGTGGAGGCCTGGCGCAGCCCGCTGAAGGCGCCGCCGCCACCGCCGAAGCCGGCGAAGCGGCCTCCTGTACCCGTGGTCGCGGCGCCGGCGCCTGTCCCGCGTCCAGCCGCCGTCGCCACG
>JBQCCO010000061.1:0-6085 GCA_051962155.1 Leifsonia sp.
ACCGCCGCCTTGGCGATACTCTGCCGGTCGATCGCGTAGTTCAGCGCCTGCCGCACCTTCTGCTGTCCCAGCGCGGGAACAAGTTCCCCAGCACGATCGGCCAGAAGGAATCCCGCGAACGAATGCGGCGCGGCGAAAACCTGAACACCGTATCCCTTCGCAGTCGATGCCAGGCTCTTGTCGCCGTACATGAGGTTGACCTGCCCCGATCGCAACGACTCCAGCGCCGAGTTGGCCTTGGCGATGACCTTGATCACGAGCGTCTTGGGGCGCTTCACCTTTGTGTCGTAGTAGTTGTCGTTGCGGGTGTAGGTGTAGTGATCACCGGTGACCGTCTGGGAAGGATCGAGCACGTATGGGCCTGCACCGAAGGTCTTGGTCTTGAGCTGCCCGGGATTCTTCAGCCCCGCAGGGCTGATGATCGTGCCTAGCAAGTTGTAGGAGGTCAACAGCTCTGGGATGATCGGGTTCGAGACGGTCGAGTCGATGACAACCTGGTCGCTCCCGTCCGCAGACGCGGACATACCCACCACAGCTCCAGCAGACGGGCCCGTGGTGTTCTTGATGAAGTAGTTCAGCGAAGCCGCAACCGCCTTCGCGTCGACCGGGGTGCCGTCAGCGAACTTGGCGCCAGAGCGGAGCGTAAGGTCGAACTTCTTATTGCCCTCACCCTCGTAACCCCACTTGGTAGCGAGGTCGCCCTCGAGCTGGCCCTTGACGTCACGGCGAAGGAGGGATGCGTAGGCAGCCTCCTGGTACACGATGTCGTCCGGATTGTTGTTAGTGATCACCGGGTCCAGCGAGGTAGGCGGGATGCTCGCCGCGTAAGTCAGGGTGTCTCCGGAACCATGCGATTGTCCGGAACATCCTGACAGGGCGAGCGCCGTGGCTACCAGACCAGCGACTGCGGCGCTAGCGGCGGCACGGCGACGAACCCCTCCGGGCGGTACTTTGCTGCTCATGTCACTCCTTCGTGCGAATGTAATGGGTTACATCAACGGCGATTGTAGGCCCGTCCACCCAGGTTTCCAAGCGGACTATCCAAAAATGTAATGGATTACATACTTGTCTACCGCGGTCTGCCTTAGACTGACGTTGCCCAGCCCACAGGCTGGCGCGGAAGGAACGGGCGAGAGGTGCTTCCCGGCAAGCAGGAGACTGTGCAGAACGACGACGTTGATCGGGACGAGGTACGCAGCTCGGGAGCCCCACCCGGGGTGCTGCGGCGCCAGCCGACGATACAGGATGTTGCGAAGGTCGCCGGCGTTTCAGTCGCAACGGTGTCGCGGGTGCTTAATGGAAGCCCGAAAGTGGTCGAAGCGACGCGCGAGCGCGTTCAAGCTGCGATCGACAAGCTTGCTTACTCACCGAGTTGGCTGGCACGTGATCTGCGACAGGAGCGCACTGGACGGGTGCTTGTTCTCTTCCCAAGCATGCACTCGCCCGTGATGTCTGATGTCTTCCGCGGAATCGACGAGGTCGCGCGCTCGCTGGACTACTTTCCACTGATCTGTCCGACGGCGAAAGATCACCATCGAGAACTGGAAATACTCGCCCTGCTCTCGAATCGGATAGTCGACGGCGTCCTCTTCTTCGGCACCACACTCTCCGCGCGGGAGCTGAACTCGCTCGCTAGCAAGCATCCCGTTGTGCAGTGCGCCGAATGGTTGGAAGGTACAGCAACCTCTGGCGCTTCGATCGACGACTATCGCGCCGCAGCCGACCTGACAAAGTTCCTGATCGCCTCAGGCCACCGCTCCATCGGAGTGTTCACCAACCGCCAGGAGTTCTCCGGGCGCTTACGCGAGAAGGGATACCGCGACGCGATGGCTGCCGCGGAGATCAGCGTGGATGAGCGTTTCGTGCTCGAGGGGGACTACGAGTTTGAGTCTGGTCGAAGCCGCCTGCGACACCTCGTGGAAGCAGGCAGCCTCCCCACCGCGCTTGTTTGCATTTCCGACGTAGTCGCCGCTGGAGCAATCACGGAAGCCAGAGTCTTGCACGTGCGCGTTCCAGAAGACATCGCCATTGCTGGCTTCGATGACTCCCGCGAAGCGCTGATGACGGTGCCGACAATCACCACCATCCGTCAGCCGTTCCTCGAGATAGGACGCACAGCGATGCGGGCCCTCCTCGACGAAATCGCGGGGCAGACCCCAGCACGGCAGCCAAAGGTGACGTTGCTTCCACATGAACTGATCGTGCGGGACTCCACTCGCCGACCGATCGGGTAAGGCGGTCGTTGTCGTCATACGCGATCGTTGCCGCCGGAACCTACTGAGGAGGCTGCGCCACCGCGTCGCGATAAGGCGAGCGTCGTCGGGCCTGACGAGAATGAGCGCGTGACGCCACAGCCGTCGTCACTTCACGGCGACAACGAACGGGCGGTGCCGGAGATGGGGGATGCCTCGCTGCAGCGGCGCGTCACGCCCTGCGTCGTCGTGTACTAGCTCAAGCACCTCGTGATGATCCTCGCCTTCATCTACCTGGCATCCGGATGAGTGGGTCCGCCCTTTGGGCGGTGGGTGCCTTGGTGGTGTCGTGGTCACCGATGAACCTCGAGGGCTTGGAATCGCCGGCGATTCCTTCGGTCCGTGCAACCGCTGCCGTGTCGCTTCGCGTCACGCCGGGAACGCATGGACTGAACCCTCGAGAACCGCCGCGGTCCCCGTCGCCGCCAGTGCATTCGGCAGGGGTCCAGTGAATGCGGGAAGCCCGACCGAAGGGTCGTGCTTCCCACTTTCACCGGGACCTTCACGAAGGGGGACATCATGAGCACTCTGATCACGGGCACGAACGCTGTTCTGACCTTCACCGGGCAATGGTCGAGGCAGGAGATGGCCGACTACATGGCACCGGCGATGACCTGTGAGGAGGTCGACGCGTTGGCTGGCCTGTTGTACGCGATCGGCGAGCCGGCCGCCGGGGACATGTGGGTTGCCGCGCACGCCCGCGACGACGATGAAGGAGACCGGCACTTTCAGGCGCCGCCCGTCCAGTACGTCGTACCTGTGGACCCGATGGACCTGCTGCACTGCGACAGCTGTCAATGACCATGAACACTTCGAGCGTCAGCGAGATGAGCCCGGTGGAGGCGCAAGCGTTCGCCGCCGGCTACCTCGAAGCCCTCCACGACCACACCGCAGACTCCGAGCTACTAGCTGCGCAGGAGACCGAGATCCGCACCCTGCAACGCCGCCTTGCTGCAGCCCAGGAGGATCTCGAGGTGCTGAAGCGAACCGTGGCTGCCCTCGAGGACGAGTCCACCGGGTACTTCGAGCAGTTGCAGGAGATGGGAGCGTTCGACGCTGAGCTCATCGAACGCGCGGCCGCGTACCGTGCCCGGCAAGCGGCGAACCTGCGCCGCGTGGCGGAGCGGCTCCGGGAGCAACGGCCCGACTACATGGGCGGCCCTATCCGGTGGCCCGAACCGCCGTGACCAGCTCGGCTGATCTGGTTCGGGCTTCTCACTCGGGTTGCAGACAGGGTGGCTCGTTGGCGTCCTCGAGTTGGCCCTCGAAGCTGTAGCTGCAGAGCACACACCGCAGGAACCGGGTCTCCGGGAACCCGGGGAACGTCTCATACATCCGATACAGGTGTTCTCCCGTCACCCATTCCCGCGCATCCGCCATGCAGAGGATCCTGTGCGTAGAAACGTCGGTGACACCAGGGCATAAACACTGCCCGAGTTGCATCACGTCCGGCTCCGCGCCACAGCGTCGAGTGACCATTGCCTGGTGGCGAGGTGGGGGCGTTCAGAGTCCGAGACTCCCCTGATGACGCACAGCCGCGGGACTGGATGGTGCCGCCAGCGACCTGGACGCTTCGCGTAGGTTTCGTGTTGCGGTTGAGTCTTCCGGGCACGCCTTCTCGAGGCTGGCGAGAACACTCCGTGCGGCAACGGAACGGCGCCGCACGGTCAGCTCCGCCGCGCCTGGCCACTGACCGTCCCACTGTTCAGCACCGTCATCGAGCACTCGCGCAACGAACCGGTCATGCTCAGCCGCGGCGTCCTCGACCAGGCTGCGGAGAAACACCAACTGCGATACGGACAACGTGACCGTGACACGCTCCGAGTTGTCTTCGTTCATCTTTACCCTCCATTACTCATTGGTTTGCGACCGCGTCTCGTACCGGCGTCGCGCAGCGACACCGCAGACGACGCTCAAGTGCTGCGAAGTCGAAGCGGCCGATCTCCGTGCCCGCCGGCTGATGCTTGGTTCCTTGAGAACAATCACCCGTGTACCTCCGCCCATGGGCTCGAGCGACGCCGTTCCACCGGGTGAACGGCATCTCACCCCAGTCCCACCCCGCTACCGCGGTTCCTATCGGCCGCGGCGACCGGCATGGACCGAGTGGAAGCGGCCCGCTGTGCCGCGGCGGTGCGACGTGCACGTTGGACCGCTTCTTGTGCCCGCGCGAGCACTTCAGCGTCGATGTCCAGGGGTGCGGCGCCCCGTGCTGTGCGGGCTCGGGAGTCCAGTGTCGCGTCGTCACGGAGCCGCTTCCCGTGACGGGCGACGTACCGTTTCACCGCCTCCAACTCCTGCCTCCGCTCCCGCACCCGGTGCGACCGACGCTCCCACCGCTCAATCAACTCCGACGGCGTCGGCAGATACTCCCTTTTGATGCGCCGCCGTTCCTCCCCCATGCGCCTCCTGGTGAAGAACTCAGTCGCTTCCCTCTCGTTACGGCGCCGTTCAGCCGCGGTAGCCCGATGCACACTCTTCGGCGGCAGACCCGCCTTCTCCAACCGACGGACCAGCTGCCGGCGTTCCCGGTTCGCCTGCAGCACCCGCGCATTGATCTCCGGATCCTGCCGGTACACCCGCTGCAACTCGGCACGATGATCCCGGGCCCGTTCCCGGTCCTTCTTGCCCTGGAGGCGGCGTTGCTCAACGTGGGCGTCCTCCCACGCCCGCATCCGCTCCCGGTAATGCTCCTTGTTCCGCTCATAGGAGGCGCGCTGGATCTCCCGCACCCGTTCCGGGTGCGCTTGCGCCCACGCTTTCGCCCGCTCCGCGTGCTGCTCCGGATGCTCCTTCGCCCACAAGCTCGCCCGATCCCTGTCCAGTACGCGACGTGCTTGGTCCCGGCGGTCCCGGTCCCGTTTCCGGTAATAGTTCTTGCTCCGCTGCTGCCGCCGCAACGCAAGCTCGGCCTCCTCCCCGATCCGGAGCCGGACCACAGCACGTTCCACGTAATGCCGCGAGAACCCGAGCTCACGCGCGACCGCCTCGACACTCAGGCCCGCCTCCCGCAACCGGCGGATCTGCTCATCATGCAGATGAACCCGCCGCACCCGTTGCGGCTGCGTCTCCCCCATCACCGCGCCCTACTCGTCATCGGGCACCAACGCCCGCAACGCTGCGAACAGCCGGGCGCGATGCTTTGTGGGGTCCACGATCGTTCGCGCCACAACGTCACGAAGGGGCTCCAACTGCTCGACCGGCAACCCGTTCAGGGGTCCCAGACACCACTCCACATCGTCTGCGACCGTGTACTCCGGTTCGTCAACCTGCAACTCCGGGTAGAACATCAGCGCTGCCAACCCTGTCCGCTGCAGCGCGTCATCCACCCGATCCCGCTCAGCCACGATGCCTCCCCTTGTCTCCGCCGACCATAACCGGCCCTCCCCACACCACACGTACACGCACCGGTAGGCGCGTACCCTCGACACAACGCGCATGCTTGCCCCACTCGATACCCAGGCGGGCCACGACCAGCGGCCCGAACACGGCCACGGTCGTCGCACCGCCCGCTCCGATCACAGCCGCGGTCACCGCACCTGGGGTGGCAGCGGATGCGGGGATGCCGTTGCGCGCATGCCGGCGTGCACTTCCAGTGCCCGGTAGGTGCCGGACATCGCTTCCGCACCCCGCCGCACGACATCTGCCAGCGGCGAGTGCGCTCTGGTCATCACGGTCCAGCCCTCGTCCACCAGCCACACCGTCACCTCCACCGCCTGCACCCGCTCCTGAACGGTCAACCGGTCCACGTCGGTGGACAACAGCACCACCGTTTCCGTTCCGCTCTTGGTGACCAGGTTCACCAGTTCCGCTTTCATTACTCCCACTCCCCGTCC
>JBQCCO010000062.1:0-9138 GCA_051962155.1 Leifsonia sp.
ATACGGGGGATGGAGTTGAGGATCTTGATGTACGGGCCGAAGACCGAGGCGAGGTACCGGCTCGAGCCGAGCAGGATTCCGAAGACCACTCCGGTGACGGTTCCGAGGAGGAATCCGAGGAACGCCTCCTGCACCGTGATCCAGAGGTTCTCCCAGATGGTGCCGAACGCCGTGCCCACGGTGAAGAGGTGCACCAGGCTGTCCCAGATGCCCGACGGCTGTCCGTAGAAGAACTTGTCGACCCAGCCGGCCGCAGTGAACCACTGCCATCCGCCGAGGATCAGGACGGCCGCCCCGATCCGGCCGACCCAGATCCAGGTCGTACGCCGGGTGTGGGCTCGCCGGCCGGCGGCCTGCATGTCGATCTCGCGCTTGTCGGCGACGCCGCTTCGCGCCGCCTGCTGTGTAGTGGTCATGGTGGTCACGCTGCCGCTCCTGCTGTCTGCTGGTAGGCGCGGGTCACTTCGTCGCGAAGCGACTCCCAGATGCGCCCCTGGATCTCGAGGAATCGCTCCTCGTGGCGGATTTGCTGCACATCGCCGCGCGGACGGGGCAGATCGACGTCGAAGACGTCCTTGACGGTCCCGGGGCTGCTCGTCATGATGACGACCTTGTCGGCGAGGGCGACGGCCTCATCCAGGTCGTGCGTGATGAACAGCACGGACGGACGCAGGTCCTCCCACAGCTGGAGCAGCTCGGTCTGCATGATCGCCTTGGTCTGGACGTCCAGGGCGCCGAACGGCTCATCCATGAGCAGGATGCGCGGGTTGTTGATCAGCGCAGCCGCCATGGAGACGCGCTTCCGCATCCCGCCGGACAGCTGGTGCGGGTAGCGGTCCTCGAAGCCGGTGAGGCCGACGCGGCGGAGCCAGTCCATCGCGAGCTCGGTCGCCTCCTTCCTCGGGGTGCCGAGCAGGATCGGGCCCATCATCACGTTCGCCAGCACCGTCTTCCAGGGGAAGAGGGAGTCGGTCTGGAACATGTAGCTGACGCCATTGGTGACGCCGTCCACCAGGCGCCCGCCGACGCTGACGGATCCGGCACTCGGGTGCTCGAGGCCGGAGACCTGAGCGAGCGTGGTCGACTTGCCGCAGCCGGTCGGGCCGACGATCGCGCAGAACTCGCCGGGCTCGACTGTCAGCGACACATCGCGGATGGCCGTGAAGGTCTCGCCCTTCGGCGTGAGGAAGCGCTTGGTCAGCCCGACGATGTCGATGCGGGCGGGAGCGA
Source organism: Leifsonia sp. (assembly GCA_051962155.1). GTDB lineage: Bacteria > Actinomycetota > Actinomycetes > Actinomycetales > Microbacteriaceae > Leifsonia. Next base: position 1,231 of record JBQCCO010000062.1, read on the forward strand.
CGGTACCCGGGGATCCGGCTGATTCTTGGGGTCGGTGTTCACCCATTTCGAAGACCTCTCTGTCTTTCGTGTCTGTCCCTCGATGGTGCGCCCGCCGCAAGCGCCTGTCTCGCTTGTGCTCCATTCGCTCCGTTCTGCGCGTTGCGGAAGGTTTTGTGCGTTCTGCTCACGTGCTATCCACGGCCAGGGGTGACACAATCTGGCTGATGCGACGACGGATCAGGCGACTGTCGAGCCAGATCCTGCTGGCTCAAGTGGCGATCCTCACCGCCTCCATGGCGATCGGTTTCGTCCTGTTCGCGCAGACGGCGCGCAGCAACCTCGACACCGACTTCCAGGCGAGGGCGGCGGGGATCGCCCAGACGTTCGCGGGCATCCCCGAGATCCGGGCGTGCATGACCTCGGGTGGACCGGAGTGCGCGAGCACCGTGCAGTCGCTGGCGTCGCAGACCTCGGGCAGTACGGGCGCGGCCTACGTCGTGGTCATCGACATGAACCGGGTGCGGCACTCGCATCCGAACGTCGCACTGATCGGCCAGAAGGTCTCCGAGCAGGTCGTCGCGGCCGACGGCAAGGTGCACCTCGGCACCGACCCCGGCTCCACCGGCGTGAACGCGAACGCGCGCGTGCCCCTCTACGGGACGAACGGGAAGATCGTCGGCGAGGTCTCGGTCGGCATCCTGGAGAGCACCGTCAGCAGCGAACTGCTGTCCGAGCTGCCCGCATATGCAGCGTGGGTGGTGGTCGTCCTCGTGATCGGCGCGCTCGCCTCCTTCGTCCTCGCCAGCCTGCTCAAGCGCCGCACGTTCGGGCTCGAACTGGATGAGATCGCCCGCCTCCTGCAGGAGCGGGAGGCGACGCTGCACGGCATCCGGGAGGGGGTCATCGCGATCGACCCGGCCGGCCGGATCACCGTGGTGAACGACGAGGCCCAGCGGCTGCTCCATCTTCCGGAGGGTGCGCGCGGTCAGTATCTGGAGGATGTGCTCGCCGCCACGCCCATCCGCGAGACGCTCACCGGAACCAGTGCCGTCAAGGACGCCATCGCCGTGACGGACGACTACGTGCTCGTCGTCAACCGGATGCCGGTCTCGATCGGCGGCCGGCAGCACGGCGCCGTGGTCACGCTGCAGGACCGCACCGAGTTGACCGGGCTGACGCGGGAGCTGGACGGGGAGCGCAGCTTCACCGAGTCGATCCGGGCCCAGCAGCACGAATTCGCCAACAGGATGCACGCCGTCTCCGGCCTGCTGGAGCTCGGCCGGACGGAGGACGCCCGTCAGTACCTCGACGAGATCCGCGGCACGACGGCCGACCTGGACACGACCCTCCGCACCCACATCGGCGCGCCGATGATCATCGGGCTGCTGCTCGGCAAGGCCGCCGAGGCGAACGAACGCGGGATCGAGCTGGTCATCGATCCCGACACTGACCTCGGGGAGGCGCCGGACCGCGTGCAGGCACTGACGACCATCCTGGGCAACCTGATCGACAACGCCTTCGACGCACTCACCGGATCCCCTGGTCCACGACGGGTCGTCGTCAGCGTCATCGAATCGGCGGAGCAGCTGATCGCGCGCGTCACGGACAACGGCCCCGGGGTCGCGAGCAGCGACATCCCGCGGATCTTCGAGAACGGCTACACGACCAAGCGCGGCACGCTCCAGCGGCACCACGGGCTCGGTCTCTCGCTGGTGCACCGGACGGTCACGAAGCTCGGCGGCACCGTCGAGGTCTCCTGCGACCACGGCGCCACCTTCACCGTGGTGCTTCCGCGCGTTGCATCGGCGCACAAGGAGGTGGTCCGATGAGCGACGAGCTCACCGTTCTCGTCGTCGACGACGACTTCCGGGTCGCGAGCGTCCACGTCGACTTCGTCAATGCCACGTCCGGCTTCCGGGTCGTCGGCGAGGCGCACACGGCAGCGGAGGCGCTCAGCCAGTCGGCGGCGCTCCACCCGGACCTCGTCCTGATGGACATCTACCTCCCGGACGAGGACGGCCTGGAGGTGATCCGCAAGCTGCTCGCCGAGCCGCTCCCGCCGGCCGTCATCGTCATCTCGGCCGCCAACGATCTCGCCACCGTGCGCCGCGCCGTGCAGCTCGGCGCGCTGTACTACCTCGTGAAGCCGTTCGGCTTCGCCGAGCTGGCCGACCGGCTGGCCGCCTTCCGGAAGGCCCAGACCGACCTCGCCGAGTTCCCGGCGGAGGCGACCCAGCAGGACATCGACCGCTTCTTCGAGCTGCTGCGCTCGGCGCCCGCCGCGCAGACCGAGTCCCTGCGCCGCCTGGCGCCCACCCTTCAGGCCGTGTACGACACGGTGGCCGGCAGCGGGGGCAGCATCTCCGCGAGCGACGTCGCCGCCGCCATCGGGGTCAGCCGTGCCACCGCGCAGCGGGCGCTCACGCAGCTGGAGCAGAGCGATGTCCTGCGGCTGGAGCTCCGCTACGGCGCGACCGGTCGGCCGGAGCACCGCTACGCCGTGAGGCGGAAGTAGGGCTGGTCCGGTCTCACCGCCGGCCGGTCCGGCAGTGAGTGCGGGTGCTCGTTACGTCTGCTGCTGCTCGCGCACCCGCCGACGTTCCGAAACGGCGCAGTCGCGACCCGGGGTGGGTGCCGAGGCCGGAGGCGGGAGCGGGTCAGCGGGAGGCTCGAGCAGCGGCGGCGATCACCGCATCCACGGCGATCGCGGCGCCGGCGACGACCAGCCCGCCGATGAGGGCGAGCACGATGACGATCAGCGTCTGGGAGGCGCGCAGCTCGGTCCGCTGGAGCGACTGGCCGGCCACCACGACATCCCCACCGGGCTGCGGCTGGGCGACGATCGCGAAGCGCAGCCCCTCCGCCGGCTGCCAGGTGACCGCATCCTCACCACTCCGGCGGGCGTTCTCCAGCACGCCACGCGGGACCGCGGCGAGCGCCCCGTGAAGGTAGCCGTTCCCGTCGGTGGGCCGGTCGCCCGCGTCGTACCGCATCCAGAAGACTCCCTGGTAGCCGGACAGATCGAGGTGGTCCGGCTGCCCGCTGGTGTCCGCCGCGGAGAGCAGCGCTCGCGGGCCGTCCTCGACCGCGTTCCGGCCGTCATGCTGCACGACGAAGTACACGGTTCCCAGCGCCAGCGCGAACAGGACGTAGGCGGCGACGGCGAACACGGTCCGATGAACCCACATGCCGTTCAGGATGCACCTGCCGGCCGGCCGCGGCATCCACCTCGAGAGGTATTGCTGGAGTGGCTGGAGGCGTCGTCACGCGTCCTCGTCGTGGGTGTCCTCCTCGTGGCGGTCGAGGAAGGCGGCGATGAGCAGGCCGACGGCGACGATCCCCACGAAGACCCAGGCAGCGAGCGACTCATCGACCATGCATCACTTTCTACGGGATCGGATGCGGCGGAAAGGCTCCGCGACGCCAGTGTTTACACGCGACTTCATCTCTTAACACCGCCGACACAATCGTCGGGTTGACTGGCGCGACAGTTCTGGAGGTGCCGATGGACATCGCGACCGTGCGCAGCTACCGCCGCCCTGCCGATCGCTCCGAGCTGCGGCTGGAGCCCGGGGAGACGTTCCTCGCCGGCGGGTCCTGGCTGTACTCCGAGCCCCAACCCGAGGTCACCGGGATGGTGGACCTCCTTTCGCTCGGCTGGCCGGCGCTGGAGCGGCGCGGAGACGGCCTGCGGATCGGCGCGACCTGCACCCTCGCCGAGCTGGCGGCGCTCGAGGATCCGGGCTGGGAGGCGCATCCACTGTTCCGGGCGAGCTGCGGCGCCCTGCTCGGCTCGTTCAAGGTGTGGACCGTCGCGACGGTCGGAGGGAACCTGTGCCTGGCGCTTCCCGCGGGCCCGATGGCGGCGCTCGCGGTCGCCCTCGACGCCCGCCTCGAGCTCTGGATGCCCGACGGCGGCACCCGAACGCTGGATGCCCTCGACCTCATCGAGGGCCCCGGCGCGACGACGCTGCGGCCGGGCGAGGTGCTCCGGGCGATCGACATTCCGGCCGAGGCGCTGCGATCGGCGGCGGCGTCCCGCAAGGCCTCGTTGCGTCCGGTGGGCCGCTCGGCGGCCTTCCTGATCGCGCGGCGAGCACCGGACGGTACGTTCGTCCTCGCGGTGACCGCCGCCACGCCCCGGCCGCACCGGTTCCGGTTCCCGGGGATTCCGACGGCCGTCGAGCTGAGCGACGCCGTCGGCCGCATCCCGGTCTGGTACGACGACCCCCACGGATCCCCGGACTGGCGGCGGGCGATGACCCTGCGCCTGGCGGAAGAGCTGCGCCGTGAGCTCGCCGCCGCCCCCAACCACGACGGCGACGGCGACGCCGACCCCGACACCGCCGCCGACCCTCGCCCGGTGGCGCTATGAGCGCCCGCCGGCTGAGCTTCACCGTCAACGGCGAGACCGTCGACGCCGAGCCCGCCGCGGGTCAGTGCCTGCGGACCCTCCTGCGCGATCACGGGCACGTCGAGGTGAAGAAGGGATGCGATGCCGGGGACTGCGGTGCGTGCACGGTGCTCCTCGACGGCGATCCCGTCCACTCCTGCATCGTCCCGGCGCAGCGCATGGAGGGACGCGAGGTCACGACGGTCGCCGGCCTCGGCTCGCCGGGCCACCTGCATCCGGTCCAGCAGGCGTTCGTGGATGCGGGCGGCTTCCAGTGCGGCTTCTGCACGGCGGGCATGGTCGTCACGGCATCGACGCTCGGCGGCATCCCCGAGGACGAGCTGCCGGAGCGGCTGAAGGGCAACCTCTGCCGGTGCACGGGCTACCGCTCGATCGGCGACGCGCTGTGCGGCCGGGCGAATGTGGAGTCGAGCCCGGCCGGGGATCCCGTCGGGCGGTCCGTCCGGCCGCCGGCGGCCGAGCGGATCGTCACCGGACGCGAGCCGTACACGCTCGACTTCGTCACCGACGGCCTCCTCCACCTCGCGGTGCTCGGCAGCCCGCACGCCCACGCGCGCGTCGTGACGATCGACACCCGGGAGGCGGCGGCTCTGCCCGGCGTCCGGCTCGTGCTCACCGCGGCCGACGCGCCGGACGTGCGCTACTCGACGGGACGGCACCAGGACCGGCGCGACGACCCCGACGACACCCGGCTCATCGATACGGTGATGCGCTTCCGCGGCCAACGGGTCGCCGCGGTCGTCGCCGACTCCCGGGCGGTGGCGGAGGAGGCGTGCCGCCTGATCCGCGTCGCGTACGACATCCTCCCCTCGGTCCACGACCCGCGCGAGGCCCGGCTTCCGGGCGCGCCGCTCCTGCATCCCGAGCGGACACCGGCCGACCGGGTCGACGAGGCCGAACGGAACGTCATCGCCGCACTGCATGCCGGGACGGGGGATGTGGAGGCGGGGCTGAGGGAGGCTGCGGCGGTCGTCGAGGGCGAGTGGACGACGCAGCGCGTCTCGCACGTCGCCCTCGAGACGCACGCCACCCGCGGCTGGGTCGACGAGGACGGACGCATCGTCCTCCGGACGAGCTCGCAGGTCCCGTGGCTCGTCCGCGACGAGCTGTGTCACGTCTTCGGGCTCGATCGCGATCGGCTCAGGGTCCTGACCGCCCGCGTCGGCGGCGGGTTCGGCGGCAAGCAGGAACTGCTGACCGAGGACCTCGTCCTCGCCGCGGTGCTCCGTCTCGGGCAGCCGGTGCAGTACGAGTTCACCCGCGAGGACGAGTTCACCATCGCTCCCGTCCGGCACCCGATGCGCGTCGCCGTGCGTGCGGGAGCGGATGCGGACGGACGGCTGACCGCACTGGCGGTCGACCTGCTCTCGGACACCGGCGCCTACGGCAACCATTCGCGCGGGGTGATGTTCCACAGCGTCGGGGAGTCGCTGGCGGTCTACCGCTGCGCGAACAAGCGAGTGGATGCGGAGGTCGTCTACACGAACAACCCGTTGTCGGGCGCCTTCCGCGGCTACGGGCTCGGGCAGGTCGTCTTCGCGGTCGAGTCGGCGCTCGACGACCTGGCACGGCGCGTCGGGCTCGACCCGTTCGAGTTCCGGCGCAGGAACGCGGTCCGCCCGGGCGACGGTCTCTTCGTGACCGATCCGGACGAGGAGACCGATCTGGGCTTCGGGAGCTACGGCCTCGACCAGTGCCTGAATCTGGTGCAGGAGGCGCTGGCCCAGCGGGATGCGGACCCTGCCGAGCTTGCGGGCGAGGAGTGGTCCATCGGCGAGGGGATGGCGCTCGCCATGATCGCGACGATGCCGCCGCGCGGGCACTTCGCCGACACGAGCGTCGCGCTGCTGCCCGACGGCCGGATCCGGGTGCGGGTCGGCACGGCCGAGTTCGGCAACGGCACGACGACGACCCACGCCCAGTTCGTGGCGAGCGCGCTCGGGGTGCCGCTGTCGCGCATCCATATCGAGCAGTCCGACACCGACGTGACCTCGTACGACACCGGAGCGTTCGGTTCGGCGGGGACCGTGGTGGCCGGGAAGGCGCTGGTGCTGGCCGCCGAACGCCTGCTGGCGCGCATCCGTGAAGTGGCCGGCGACGGCGAGCTCGGTCCGGACGGGGTACGGACCTCACAGGGAGTGCTGACGTGGGCGCAGGTCGTCGCGGCCGGAGCGCCGGGTGAAGCGGAGCTCGCCGCTTCGGGTTCGCATGACGGGACGCCGCGGTCGGTGGCCTCCAACGTCCACGGGTTCCGGGTCGCGGTCAACCACGCGACCGGCGAGGTGCGCATCCTCCGCTCGGTTCAATCCGCCGACGCCGGTGTCGTCATCAACCCCGAGCAGCTGCGCGGCCAGATCGAAGGAGGGACGGCGCAGGCGATCGGATCGGCGCTGTACGAGGAGGTGCGGCTCGACGGGAGCGGCGGGGTCGTCACCCGGACGCTGCGCAACTACCACATCCCCCAGTTCGCCGATGTGCCGCACACCGAGGTGCTGTTCGCCGACACGGTGGATGCGATCGGCCCGAAGGGGGCCAAGTCGATGAGCGAGGCTCCATTCAATCCGGTCGCTCCGGCGCTCGCCAATGCGATCCGGGATGCGATCGGCGTCCGGCCGTACGACCTCCCGATGGGACGCGACCGCGTCTGGCGGCTCGCGGGACGGCAGGGTGCGTGACGCCGGGGACGTCAGACCGGCTCAAGCGGCGTCGATCGGCTGAGGGACCGCAGCGGCATGGATGGGCCCCTCGGCAGCGCTGAGCGGCCGTCCGCTCGCGCCGGTCCGCGCGGCGACGACCTCGGCGAGGATCGACACCGCGGTCTCCGCCGGCGTGGAGGCGCCGAGGTCGAGGCCGATCGGCGAGTGGAGGCGGGCGAGCGCGCTCTCGTCGACGCCGGCCTCCCGCAGAGCGCGCAGGCGGCGCTCATGGGTCCGGCGCGAGCCCATGGCGCCGACGTAGGCCACGGGGAGATCGTGGGCGAGAGTCAGCAGCGGCACGTCGAACTTCAGATCGTGCGTGAGCACGCAGACGACCGTGCGCCGGTCGACCGGCGTGCCGGCGAGGTAGACGTGCGGCCAGGCCCGCACGACCTCATGGGCGCCGGGGAACCGCTCGGGTGTGGCGAACAGCGCACGCGCATCGCAGACCGTCACGCGGTAGCCGAGCAGGCGCCCCGCCTCGGCCAGTGCCGCAGCGAAGTCGACGGCGCCGAAGATCAGCAGCCGCGGAGGCGCGAGGACGACGTCGGTGAAGATCGAGAGCTCCAGGTCGTCGCACTGCGCCGCCCAGGTGACACTGCGCCCGGCCTGCGCCCGCGTCTCGTGCTCGGCGCGGAGGCGGGATGCGGACAATCCGTGGACGCCCGCGGCGTGCAGGCGTTCGTCCGTGAGGTCCTCGATCCGGATGCCGACCAGATCGCGGGGTCCGCCCACGATGGTGCCCGCGGCGGCCGTCGCTCCCGCGGCGACCGACTCGAGGCTCGGGAGCGCGGCCTGCGGCAGGCGCTCGATGTA
>JBQCCO010000063.1:0-18875 GCA_051962155.1 Leifsonia sp.
GATCGCCGGGGTGGCGCTCATCGCGAAACAGACCAGAGATGCGCTCGTCGAGGCGATGAGTCGGGACTTTATGCGCTTCATGCAAGCCAACGGCATCAGCCGCAGCTCCCTGATCTACGGCCACGGTCTGCGTTACTCGGCGTCGGCGATCCTCTCTGGCACCACCTCCACCTTCATCAACCTCTTCGGTGGAACTGTCGCACTTGAAACGATCTTCGCGATTCCCGGCCTCGGGTCTCTCGTGACCCAGTCCACCCTCCAGCACGATCTGCCCGTCGTTCAGGGAACCGTCCTCGCCTACACGATCGCGATCCTGGTCGTCACCCTCCTCGCCGACATCGGCTACCGCCTCCTCGACCGAAAGCTGGCCACCCGATGACCGCCACCGTCTCCATCGCCGCCATCAAGAATCTCGCGGGGAAGCGCCGCAGGCGGCGCCCGAGGATCGCGACGATTCTGGCGATCGCTTGGCTCGCACTGGTCGTGATCGGAGGCACGTTCGCCTCCGTCTTCGCTCCGTACGGCGCCAAGACCCAGGACCTGACGGCCGTGCTGCAGGCGCCGAGCGCCGCACACTGGCTGGGAACCGACACCCTCGGGCGTGATCTGCTCAGCCGGCTCATGTACGGGGCACCGCCCACACTGATCAGCGTTGCCCTCGCAGTGTTCTGCTATGTCGTCATCGGGACGATCGTGGGACTGGTCGCCGGCTACCAGGGCGGCTGGATCGACCGCATATCGATGGCCGCCATCTCGATCGTCATCGCCATGCCCGGCATCATCGTGATGTTCGTGGTCTTGTCTATTTACCGCAACAACACCTATCTGGCGATGACGATCTTCGGAGTCCTCTCCTCTCCGGTCATGGCACTGCTCGTCCGCTCCGCGGTGATGGCGATGCGCGGCGAACTCTTCGTCGACGCCGCGCAAGTGTCTGGCCTGTCAGGTGCCCACATCATCATGCGGCACATACTTCCCCGTATCCGCACCCTCATCGTCGTGCAGGGCTCGCTTTTCGCGGCGAACGCGGTCGTCCTGGAAAGCGCCGTGAGCTTCCTCGGATTCGGCCGCCAAGCGCCGGAGCCCACCTGGGGAAACATGGTCTCCGAGGCGGCATCCCAGATCTCCCTAAACCCGTGGATGCTGTACCCGACCGGTGGTGCCGTGTTCCTCACCGCATTGGCCCTTGGAATCATCGGCGACGAGTACGGGGCGGCGCTTGGACGGAGCTGGAAGGGCTCCAAGCTCACGCCTCGTCGAAAGGTCTCCTCAAAAGCAGCCTCATCCATCCCGGCCCCCTCGACTTCGGCCTTGCTAGACGTCCGCGGGCTCGAAGTCGGCTACCAGACCGATGACGGCCTCAAGACGATCGTCCACGACGTCTCGTTCGCGATCAATCGCGGCGAGACCCTCGGACTCGTCGGCGAATCCGGGTCGGGAAAGACCACCGTCGCCTTCGGAGTCCTCGGCGTCATCGGTCGCGGCGTCGAGATCTCTGGCGGCCATGTGATCTTCCACGACGTCGACATGCTGCGACTTGACGAGAAGCGGCTGGAGGCACTGCGCGGTCGACGGATCGCCTACGTAGCCCAAGAGCCGATGGTCGCCCTCGATCCGAACCTCAGCGTGAGCACCCAGCTCGACGAAGTCATCAGACGCTCCGAGGCGGGCATGACGAGAGATCGACGCCGGGCCAGAGCTCTGGAGCTCCTGACTAGAGTCGAGATCCGCAACCCAGAGGCCGTGCTTCGCCGCTACCCAAGCCAGCTCTCCGGCGGCATGGCCCAGCGCGTCTCCATCGCGTATGCACTCGCCGGTCGCCCCGAACTCCTCATCGCGGACGAGCCAACCACGGCGCTCGACGTCACAGTGCAAGCCGGGATCCTCGGACTGCTCCTCCGCCTCCAACAGGAGACAGGGATGTCGATGCTCGTCATCACACACGACTGGGGCGTGGTCGCGGACGTTTGTGACCGGGTCGCCGTCATGTATCGCGGACATGTTGTTGAGAACGCGCCGGCCGACGAGATCTTCTCCAACCCGAAGCACCCGTACACCAAGGCGCTCCTCGCCTCCAACCCCCACGGCGCGGAGCCGGGGCGCGACCTACCGGTCATCAACGCCGAGTTCCCGACGACGCCCGTCACAGCACTCGCACCCGCGGAGGCCACCCGATGAACGACAACCTCCTCACCGTCCAAAACCTCGACGTTACCTATGGTCACGGCCGCAACGCCTTCATCGCGGTGCAGGACATCTCCTTCTCGATCGCCCGGGGAAGCACGCTCGGCCTCGTCGGCGAGTCGGGCTCAGGCAAGTCGACCGTCGGCCGCGCCATCCTCGGCCTTGCAACGCCCACCGCCGGGACGATCAACTTCGAGGGAGCGGACATCACGCATGCGTCACGCAGACGACGTCGCGAACTCGCCAGCGAACTGCAGGTGGTGTTCCAAGACCCGCGCAGCTCGCTGAATGAGGCGAAGCGAGTAGGGGACATCCTCATCGAGCCACTCACCGCCGTACGCCACCTCGGCCGTTCGCGAGCGCTCGATCGCGCACGAGAACTACTGGTCACGGTCGGTCTGCAAGCAACCGACATCTCTAGGATGCCGGGTGACTTCTCCGGCGGGCAGCGACAGCGCATCGCGATCGCCCGCGCCCTCATGTGCGATCCGAAGCTGATCGTCTGCGACGAGCCCGTCTCAGCACTCGACCTGTCAGTCCAGGCACAGATCATCAATCTCTTCCGCAGGCTTCAGAGGGAGACCTCCGTCGCCTACCTCTTCATAGCCCATGACCTGTCCGTCGTTCGCCTTCTCTCCGAACGGGTCATGGTCATGAGCGCTGGCCGGGTCGTCGAACAAGGCCAGACGGAACAGGTCTACACGTCCCCGGAGGAGGACTACACCAAGCGCCTCCTCGCGGCGGAACCCTACCCGGACCCCGACGTACAACGTCGACGCCGTCAGGAATGGGAAGCCCTCGCGACCGCTTAGCCGGTCACGTTGAACGCTCCACCTCAACCCACCCCCAACCCCGATCGAAGGAGATCACTCCCATGTTCCGCAACCCTTCCCGCACCCGCACGCGGGTATCACGCCTGGCCGCGGTCGCAGCCGCCACAGCAGCGGCGCTCGTCCTGGCCGCATGCTCGGGCGGCACCGGCGCCACCTCGAACAAGACCCTCACCCTCGCCGCCGTCGCTCCGCCCGTCAGCCTTGACCCCGCGAAGAACACCATCTACCCGCCGCTGGCCTGGTACGACCAGCTCTCTTACGATCCCCTCATCCGGATCGACGGCGACGGGAAGTTCGTCCCCGGACTCGCGACGTCGTGGAAGTACACCAACAGCGACAACACCAAGTTCGAAGTAACGCTTCGCAACGGCGTCAAGTTCTCGGACGGCACCGCGATGGACGCCGACGCCGTTGCAAAGTCGGTGACCTATGCGCAGAAGAGCGGAGTGAACGGACCGGCGTGGTTGAGCGGCGTCCGGGCCATCGAGCCCAACGGCACAGACAAGGTCGAGTTCTCGCTCAGCAGCCCCAGCGACCAAATGCCGTTCCTGTTGAGCCAGCGTGTGATGCTCGCGGCGATCATCAGCCCCAAGGGCCTATCCAACCCGGACGTGCTCAAGAACTCGACCCACGGCGCCGGTCCATACGTGCTCGACTCCAAGCAGACCACGGCGAACAACACCTACACCTATGTGCCGAACGACAAGTACTGGGACAAGTCCGCGATCAAGTGGAACAAGGTCGTCATCAAGGTCGTCTCCAGCCCTGCCGCCGCTCTCCAGGCAGCCCAGAGCGGTCAGATCGACGCCTTCTTCGGTGACGCAGCTTCTGCAAAGGCGGCCAAGGGGATCAGTTCGCTGAGTACCAATACCAAGCTCACCGGCGTTAATGGCGTGAACTTCTTCGATGCCAACGGCGAAGTCTCGCCCGCTATCGGCAACGTCAAGGTGCGCCAGGCGCTGAGCTACGCGATCGATCGCGACTCGATCGCCAAGGGGATCTACGGAGACCTGTCACAAGGCAACTCCACGATGACAGTCGACGGACTGGCTGGCTACTCCAAGTCGAACGCCGACGCATTCGCCTACGATCCGACCAAAGCCAAGCAACTGTTGTCCGAGGCAGGTTACTCGAACGGTTTCAGCTTCGACGTGGCCACCGCGAACGACGGCAACGACGCACTGATTGCGCAGGCCGTCATCGCCGACTGGGCGAAGATTGGCGTGACAGCCAAGCTCACGACCTACAAGGACTCCGGCCAGCTGGTGACCGACCTCCTCGCAAAGAAGTACCCGGTCGCCTTCTACGACTACGGAACTCTGCCGATGTATGTCCAGGCGAAGAGCTTCTTCACCGGGGGCGCGACGCAGTACAACGCCTTCGACCAGAAGGACGCACAGATCACGAGCGGGCTCAATGCCGCCGCATCGGCTCCCACCATTCCGGAACAAGACAGCGGCTACCAAAAGGTGCTCAAGCGCGCTGAGCAGGACCTCGTTTGGTCGACAAACGTCCTGAGTGCCCCGACCATCCTGATCTACAACAAGAACCGGGTCACCGGCCTCGACATGTCTGTCGTCTCTCCGACGCCGAACATCGCGTGGATGGTCAAGCCGGCCAAGTAGCGCCACGAATACGCGCTTGGGAGGTCGCTTTGGCGGCCTCCCAAGCTGCGTTCCGAGTCGATGGCATCAGGACTAGGAGAGAACAGTGAGCCAGACCGGAAACCGCGACCGCTTGCGCACGATCGTGCCAGAAGCGGCGCGAAGCGACCGTGTGATCCTCCTCGCACTGGCTGGAGCGAGCTTCGCCCTCCAATCGGTGCTGTTGACCGCGGTATCAGTGATCGCCACGGGGCTGACCGGCAGTACGGCGCTCGCCGGTCTGGCTGTGGGGATGGTGACCGGTGCCGGGCTGCTCACCGATGGTTTCGTCGGATCGCTGACCCACAGAGTCGGGACCAAACCGGTCCTCTGCGGGAGCTACGCGCTTCTGGCTCTCGGGATCGCAGGGCTGATGATCGCAGCATCCTTCCCGCACATCGGGAGCCCGTTTCTCTGGGTATCCGCCGTGCTGTTCGGATTGGCGTTCTCGCTCCAGACGACGCCGATACTCGGGAGCTTGGCTACGCACGCGGGGGAGGGCCAGATCACGACGCAATCCGTCAATGCGATCGCCCAGCGCGGTGCCGCGCTGATCGTATTCCTCATCCTCAGTGGGGTTCTTGGATCCGGGCGCCTGCCATGGCAGCTCTACGTCCTGCTCGCCGGGCTCGTCCTCGTCATGGCGATTGGGACATTGCTTCTGAGAGCCCGCCGCGACTCGTCCCTCGACGACTCACACGAGGAGGGGGCGGCTTCGCCTCTCGCGACGCTGCAGATGCTCCGACGGTCGCGAGAGTTGCGCAGCGCCGTCCTGGTGACCGCCGCCACGCCCCTGCTCGTCATTTTCGGCGCATCGTTCGTGCCACTGATCCTCATCGGGATGAGCCGCCCGGAGCTTCTCGCGGCGTGCTTGATAGGCCGGGAACTCGTCGCCGTCGCTGTCGCCTCCTGGCTGCGAGCCGCCGGCGCTCGAGTCGCATTCGGTTGGCTGTGGCCCACGGTTCAACTATTGACGATCGCCGGCCTGGCTGTCGGGATTATTGCTACGTCGTCGTGGCTGACGGTCGTCGCGTTCTCCCTCCAAGGTGCGATGATCGGCGCGGGAATCGTGATCGGAAACGTAGGTCTCTACGAGGCCACACGGCCGACGAATCGGTATCTCGGTTTCGCGGCTGCGAGTCTGGTTAGCCGAGTGGCCTCACTTCTCCTCCCGCTGGCCATCGGGTTGGCGATGAGCGTCTCATCCGGATTCGCCGTGCTGATCCTCGCCGTGATCCTCGCGGGCGGGTACGCGTGGAGCGTGCTGCTAAGGCGGTCTCGGGCTTCGGTTTGAAGACACGCCGAAGACCCGCCGGCGGGGCCGGGCGTTGAGTCTGGGCGAGCATTCGCGTCGAGCGAAAGCGCTGTAGGGCAACCAACATCGTGATCACATCAACGGAAGGCCGCAGCTTGGAAGCATCGTTCTGGGCCAGCGCAACCGCCGAATAGAACACGCGTCTAATAACTGTGGGGTGTGGCGGGTTCGATTCCCGCCGTCGCTACAAGTCCCCGGGCGTCTCAAGGTTCCGGGGTGATTTAGCTGACTCGCGGACGGGTCACCCCGCATGAACCCCGCACTTCAATTCGCGCCGACCACCCTGTCGAGTGCTGCGGCCGCCCTCGCGCCGCCGGTGTTCTTCGCCATATAGACGTCCTGGGTGAGCGACGGGTTCTCGTGGCCGAGGTACTCGGCGATCTCTCGAGCCGTCATGCCGGCCTGGTCGAGGGCGGTGGCGACGGTCTTCCGGAAGCTGTGACTGGTGACGTCAGGGAAGCCCAAGCGCACTCGAGCCTCGCGCCAGTCGCGGGAGGTGTTGCGGGGGTCGCGGATATTGCCGCGGATGGTGGGGAAGATCAGGTCGTGCAGGTTCGCGACTTTGAACTCGGACTTACGTCGGCGGAGGAGCGCGACTAGGGAGTCGGCGATGGCGATGGTGCGGGCGCCAGCGGCGGTCTTGGGGTGGTTCTGGACGATGACGCCCTTGCCTTGCGCGCGGATGACGTTCGCCTTGATGGTGAGCAGTCCCGCGTCCAGGTCGACGGCATCCCAATTGACGGCGAGGACTTCGCCGAGTCGGCAGCCGGTGCTGGCGAGGAAGAAGATCACGTCGACCTGGTCGAGTTGCTTCAGCCGTTCGTCGTGCTTGACCGCGTCCAGGAGCGCGGGCAGCACATCCAGCGGGATAGCGGTCGCGCCGTTGCGCTGGCGCTTGATGTGGCCGATCTCGCGGACCGGGTTGGTGCGGACGATGTCGGATCGAGCGGCCAGGCCCATCATCCCGGAGAGGACAGCGCGGCAGGCTTTCGCGGCTCCCGGGCCGTTCGACGCACTGATGCCAGTGATGAATCGGTCAAGCCGTTCCGTCGTGGCCTCCGACACGGCAAGCGATCCGATCTTGGGGCGGATGAGATGTTCGATCGTCTGCCGGTACGTGTCGATCGTGCGGGGCGCGCGGTCGGCTTTGCTTTCCAGGAAGGCATCCGCGAGCGAGGAGAGGGTGGTTTCCCGCTTGAGGCTCTTCCCGGTTGTGGATTCGACCGCGGTGAGCGCGCGCTGGAGGGAGTTGCGAGCCTTGGCCTTCGTGGGGCCGAAGCGCTCGATCTGGCGCAGCCTGCCGTCTTCGAAGCGGTAGCGTGTGCGGGCACGCCACTTGCCGTCAGTGACTTGGGCCACCGTGACGCTGCCGTAGCTTCCGATCGGTGTCCTCGGTCGGACCATCGTCTTCACCTCCTTCTGGATGCTCGCGTCCCTAACGCGGTTGCTCAGGACTCCTAGGGCTCTTCGTCGTTGTGGGGGAGCTCGAGTCCTGCACTTTCGAGAAGGCTGGCGACGCTTGCTGCATCTTGGGTGATGCGGTCCAACCGCTTCTGGACCAGATGATTGGTCTCGAGCAGATCCCGGTCCCGGGAGGCTTTCCGGGTCTCAACAACGATCCGAAGACGATCGATCTCCCGGCGAAGAGACCCGAGTTCGCGCAGAGACGTCAGGATGTCGATATCGACCCGTTCGGCCGCGACGCGCGGACGGTACGAGCTGGCCGGTGTCGCGGACAGCCAGCAATCGAATTCTGCAACGGTCATCCCGGTGAAGTCGTCGCTGAGATTCGGCAGATCAAGTTCGGAGTCGGGGGTCCCCATCGGGGCCAGAAGCATGCTGATCGGGACGCCAAGGCCGCGGGCGATGTTCAGGAGCTGGGTGACGCTGATGTCGGCCTTCCGGCCCGACTCGATGTTCTCCAGGATCGCCTGAGTGACGTTCCCGCCAGGGATGGCATCTGCCAGGTCCCGCGTCGTGCGAAATCCGCGTTCCTTCCGCGCCAACTTGATGCGCGCGCCGATGTTCGTCTCTGATCGAAAGACTGCCATTTCGACAGGATATCGGACTTTCTCTTGTCAAGCTATCTTAAACCGGCTATCTTCGCTGTAACAGACCGACAGTGCTTTTGTTGTCGAAAAGGGGGTAACTGATATGACTGGTGAATACATCCAGCCCGCGGACGTTGCGGAGCTCACCGGCTTGACGTTGACCGCGTTGGCCGGCCTCCGCTGCCACGGAACCGGACCACGGTTCTATAAGCCCACACCACGCACCGTCCTCTACAAGCGTGAGGAGGTGATCGAATGGATCGAATCAAGCGTGCAGACGACGACCAAGGAGTACGAACCGATGAACTCGCTCCAGTCGTCCCCGGCGTGATCCAGGACTTCGTCGATGGCTATCTCGTGCCGGTCGATCCAATGGATGACTTGCACTGCGAGAGCTGTCAGTAGAACAGCTGGTTCACCCCGGCGTGCCATCGAGGCGCGACCCCTGTTCGGGGGTAGCGTGCGGCACCAAATGGAGCGGCTGATTCTTACCTCGATCACCGTGACGCCCGGCTCCCGATTCGAGTCAGGGCGGCGGTAACGCATCGTGACTGAGACTCCCGAACTTCAGAGTCGAAGTCGCTTCGCCATCACCGAATCCGGGCGCGCCGTCCCGACCTCCCCGGCGACGCTCGGCTCATCCCACCACCCATTATCGCGGGCGCTCCCGTGCGCCCATTCGCGCTGACCCAGCGCACTCTGACGAGCCCTCCCGGCTCGAACCCGGTCCTTCGAATAGCCACTTCCATGCAAGGAAGGTTGTGATCTCGTGGCTGGAGGAACCCAAGCCCGCACGCCGGCGGATGCTCTTCTCGCGGAGTTGCTCCGTGAAGTCGACACGTTGCGACCGTACGTCCGCTTCCAACTGCGCGGCTGGCCGAATGACGTTGACGCCGTTCTCCAGATCGCCCGGGAGACGGTCTGGCACCGATGCTCCACCTACGACCCCGCCCGGGGAACGCCTCACGCGTTCGCGTTCGGTATCACCCGTCACGTGGTACTTCGAGAGATCGAGCGGAAGTACACCCCGATAGATGACCTCACCGTCGACCTCGACGTCGAGTCCGAATCAGACATCGACCCGCTTGAGGCGATGATCCGCCTCTTTGACGCGCATCGCTGGATGGTGCTGGTCGCCGATTACGTCGGCCCATCCGACTGGCACGTGATGAGCGACCTGAGCCTGGCAGGAGGTGACGCCGAGCGCGTGGCGGAAGCCCATCACCTGTCCAAGCGCGGTGTCCGCACGATCCGTGAGCGGGTGTGTCAGACCGCGCGAACCGTGCTCGCCGCCCTTGCCGCCGCGGACGCGGGACTGCCCATGACCGGGTCCGTGATCGTGTCCTGCGTGCCCGAGATCGGCGGGTTCCGGGAAGTCGCCGAGATGATCGGCGACGACGCAGACACCATCGCCGCGACACTGCACATCCACCCCGGATCGGCGCGAGCACGGATCGCGACCGCGAAACGACTGTTGATGATCGCCCGTGACGTCCTCGAGCTGGAGGTGGCGGCATGATCAGTGCCGGCGCGGCAGCGGCTCATGCCGTGACGCATCCGAAGACGACACGGAACCCGCTGATCGTTGCGGCCGTCATCGTCCTGGTCGTCCCTGTCGCGCTCGTCGCCGTGCCGGTGACGCTGGTCTTGGCGATGGGTGCGAACGGTTTCGGTGGCAGCGCGGGAGTATGCGGCGGATCCGCTCCGTCGGTCGAGGCAGGCCAGAACGTAGACGGATACGGCCCGGACCAGTTGAAGATCGCCGCGACGATCATCACCGTCGGCCAACAGATGAACGTCCCGGCTCACGGGCAGACCCTCGCGTTGATGGTCGCGATCGGAGAATCTGGGCTTCGGAACCTGAACCATGGGGACGCGGTCGACAACACCACGATCGGCGTGTTCCAGCAGGGAGCTGGCTACGGCACCCCGGCTCAGCGGATGGACCCGGCGACCGCCGCGGCCGCGTTCTACACTCGGATGCTGCGCGTCCCGGAATGGCAAACCCTTGCGCCGACCCTGGTCGCCCACGCGGTCCAGATCAACGCCGATCCTAACCACTACACCCCGTTCTGGACGCCAGCCGAGCAGGTGCTCGCCGCCTTGACCGGAGCCAGCACGGGCACGTGTCAGGTACCAGCAGACGCTCGCGCGGCCGCCGCCGTCCTGGTCGGTGCGATCCAGGCGAAGAAGCTGAACTTCCTGGAACCGCGCTACCAGCAGCAGGTCATCAACATGGCCGACGGTACCGCGACTCCGGATTGCACGATCGACCCGCACGTCCTCCAGCTGATCGTCGTCGCCGTCCAGAGCTTTCATCAGGTCGGGGTCAGCGACCTCAACCGGCGGTGCACCGGGATGACCCCTGGAGCGGGGACCGCGTCCGCGCACTGGAAGGGCAAGGCCGTCGACTTCTACGCGATCAACCGCCGGTCCCTCACCGGCGCGGACTCCCTGTCCGTCCAGCTGATCCACCTTCTGGACCCGTACGCACCGCACGGGTCATCGGCCGGTCAAAGCGACTGCCGGTCCCGTGCTCACGTATCGCTGGGTGCGCTCGTGAACTTCACCAGCGACTTCCCCGATACCTGCAACCACCAGCACATTCAAGTGCCCTGACCAAACGAGTCTGTGAAATGCGCGCCACAAATCGCTTAGAACCGGAAGTTCTAAGTGAAGGGCGCATACGAAACCGAGGTGAAGTGAGATGAACAAGAAACTGATCGCCGTCGCGGCGCTCCTCCCATGCCTGGCCTTCGCCGGTTGCGCTGCTGCGACGCCGGCACGAAACCCGTCGTTCACGACGGTCGCCCCGGCCAAGCCTTCCCCGGCGCCGTCGGCTGCTGCGACTCCGGCCGCCGACGGCATCGTCGACACCGTCTACGTCCAGGTCTTCCCTGGCCACACCTTCAAATCGACGCACAGTTGCCGGTGCACGCTTCCCGGCTCCCCGCAGGAGCTCTTCCCGGCAGGGACGCCGGTGGTGTTCCTGAAGATCACGATGATCGGGGAGTGGAAGCCGTCTCAGGGCGGCCAGACCTACCAGGATGTCACCGGCACGACCTTGAAGGGCACCCAGTTCGACGGCCGCCCCGAGCCGGCGGTGCTGGACACCATCGATGGTTCCGCGGCCGCGAAGGCGGCCGGGCTGCCCTGGCTCCCCTCCGGCCTGTTCAGAAGGAAGTCCGATTGGACGATCCCGAACGACAAGGAACGCTCCTTCGGTGCGGCCTGGTATCTCCCGGCGGGTGTCGACCGGCTAGTTCTCACGGTGGATGTGCCCTCGGAAGGGCAGCCCCTGCAGCTGGTCGTTCCGCTGCCGACCTCGGCAACCAGCGCCGCGAACGCGAGCGGTGAGTGACCGTGATGGACCTCCTCCTCAACCTGCTTCGTCTCCTGCTCATCGTCGGCATCGCTCTGCTCGGGATCCTCGGGTCCGGGCTGCTCGCCGCACGGCGGATGAGCGAGGGGAAAGACCTCGAACCGTCGACCGACCTCACGGAAAGGAACCAAGAATCATGAACGCCCTCAACGAAGCCCTCGTCACCGTCCACGCACGCATCATCACCGTGGCGGCCGTCCCGAACCCCAGCCCGGACTTCTCCGGTCCCGGCGTCGGAGCCTTGCAGGCGATCGCGAACGTCGTGTTCGCGATCGTGCTCATCCTCGGCGTGATCGGCGGGCTGATCGCCGGCGGGTTCATCGTCGTCGGCCACATCTCCAGCAACGGCCGCGTGCAGAAGGCCGGGATCGTCGGCGTGCTCAGCTGCGTCGCCGGTGTCGCCATCGCCGGCAGCATCGCCGGACTGATCAACTGGGGCCAGTCGCTCCACGTGGCGTGACGTCATGATCGACATCGCTACCTCTGCGCCGCCGGACCCCTTTGCGCCGAACTATGGCTGCTTCGTCGCCGACTTCGGATGCCAGGCGTCCCAGACCGTCGCCCAGTTCATGGGCTCCACGATCAAAAACCTCGGCGACTTCATCGCGACCATGATCTCCGGGTCGTTCAACACGAACATCGACCAGGGCAGCTGGAACATCGCGCACTCGCAGTTCCTGTTCTGGATCGCCGTTACCGCCCCGGTCATCCTGATCGTCGCGCTCGTCCAGATCGGGATCGCGATGATCCTGCAGGACTGGTCCCGCATTGGCCGCACCGCAGCAGGCGCTGCCCTGGCCATCCCGTTCTCGGCGATCTGCGTGTGGGGGATGCAGAAGGCCTCCGGCATCACCGACGACATCACCAGCAGCCTCACCACGGTGGCCCAAGGCGGTGACCTCGCCAAGGGTCTGCTTCGCGTGGTCGGGCTGCTCGACCTGCCCAATCAGTCAGCCAACGCCGTCATGCACAGTTCGCAGTTCACCCAGGGCGGCGTCATCTATGCGATGGCAGCCCAGGGGGCTCACGGCCCGGCCGCCGTCGGAGATTACGTCGTCGCCCTGCTCGTGGTCGGGCTGATGATGATCGCCTCGCTATTCCTCTTCATCGCCATGTCCATTCGTGAATTCGGGCTGCTCGCTCTGGCAGCGATGGCCCCTGTCGGGCTGATGATGATCGGGCAGCCCAAGCTCACCGCCTGGGCGCAACGCTGGATGAACCTGACCGTCGGACTCCTCATCGCGAAGCCGCTCGCCGCAGGGGTCGTGCTCCTTGCCGTGGAACTCACAAGGGCCTCCTTGAGCGTTGGGGTCATCCTCGTGGCCGCCGGCGCGGTGATCGCGGCCTCGTTCAGTCCGTTGTGGGCGACCAAGCTCGTCTCGTTCGCCGGTGCTGAGGTCGGCACCGCCCTTCATCACCGGTTCTCGGTACGGGACCAGTTCTCGCGCGCCTCCACCGCCTCCGCACCCGTCCGCACCGCGGCACGGATCGTCAAGGTTGGGAGATAAGTCATGACCACCCTCACCGCCGACCAGATCATCACCGAGGAAGGCGCGCCCCGGGTTCGCTTCGCCGCTCGCGAGCGCCGCGGCATCTTGCTCGGGCTCACCTTCCTGCAGCTGGTCGTGATCGGCGCTGCCGTCGCGGTCTTGCTCTCCACTCTCTTCATCGACACCAACGCGATCTGGGTGATGCTCCCGATCGTCGCCGTCGTGGTGTTCTTCGCCCTGGCCACCTACCGGCGCGAACCGGTCATCGTGATCGTCGCCCAGGCCGCCCGCTATGCGCGCCGGAGTCTTGGAGGACAGACCATCTTCCGCCGAGATGTCTGGCTCCGCGTCAGCGTCGCTTCCCTCAACGTGGGGCACGCGCAGGTCGCCGCGGTTACTCCGGTCGTGACCTCGAAGTTCCTTCTCCCCGGCGCGCTCGGGGACGTGCAGGTCGTCCAGATCCGTGGTGCCGGGGGGTTCATCTACAACGCCCGCGGCCGGCTGGCCTCCGTCACGGTGAAAGTCGGGTCGAAGGCGTGGGCGCTGCGCGACAAGGGCACCCAGGAAGCTGCGTACGACGGGTTCGTGGAATGGCTCAGCTCCCTGGAGAACCTGCCCGGCGTGCGCGAGACGACCATCCGGATCCGGGTCGACCGCGCCTCCTCCAACGAACTGCGCGACTACCTGGTCGTGCGGGAGAACGAGCACGACCCGCAAGTCACCTCCGAGCTGCGCGAGCAGTACTGGGCGCTCACCCGGGCCGCGTCCAAGC
Organism: Leifsonia sp.; assembly: GCA_051962155.1. GTDB lineage: Bacteria > Actinomycetota > Actinomycetes > Actinomycetales > Microbacteriaceae > Leifsonia. Next base: position 13,671 of record JBQCCO010000063.1, read on the forward strand.
GATCGATGGGCTTCACGAACTACATCACCCTCACCTTCGACACCGGCGCCCTCAACGGCGCCATCCGCGACGCAGGCAAGGGCCTCACCGGGCTCGCCGCCGTGCTCAAGGAACGGGTGGCCGGGATCGAGACATCGATGGAGCACGCCCGCCTCACCCCGGCCGGGTGGCTCACCTCCGACGAACTCGACGAACTCAACGCCCTCTCCGCCGACCCGATCGCCGCAGCGACCCGGCGGGAGCAGGACGCCATGGTTGGGTCGCAGGCCGCCCCGCCGGTGATGGGCATCGACGAAAGCTGGGACACCATCCGGATCGACGAGTCCTGGCACCAAACGTTCTGGGTCGCCGAATGGCCCCGCACCGACGTCCGCACCGGGTTCCTCGAACCCCTCCTCTACGCGGGGGACGCGACCCGGGTGATCACCTTGCAGGTGCGACCGGTGGCAACGCACAAGGCGCTGGCCCAACTGAACCGGGCCCAGTTGGACATGGAGACCGCCGCGACCATCCGGATAAAGCTGTCCTCTCGCATCCCGCTCACCCACCTCCGTGAAGAAGAGGATCTCGCGGTGCGCGAGCACGACCTCGTCGACGGATTCGGCGACGTCCAGTACCGCGGGTTCGTCACCATCTCCGCCGAGTCCAAGGACGCTCTCGCGAAAGCGCGCACCGACATCGAGCAGGCCTCGCACCCGGCCCGGCTGGTACTCGCGTCGATGTCCGGGCAGCAAGCTGCTGGGTTCGTCACCGCGGCGTTGCCGGTGCCGCTAGAAGGGGAATGACATGAAGCAGTCAGCCGTCATCGGCCGCATCCCGGCGAACGAGAGGCCTGGCGCCAATGGCCGCCACCGACAGTCTGCCTCCGCGGACAAGAACTCGAGCTGGAAGCTGCAGTCCGCGGAACTGCCGGCATCGAAGATGCCGGCGTGGGGGTGGAAGCAGCGGCACAACCTGCGTGGGCCGCTGCGCGCCACCCCACCCGCACACCGCTGCAGCTCGAAAGTGCTGGGCGGCGCGTACCCCTTCCTGGCCGAGACAGGTGACATCCTCACCGGGGCTTACATCGGCGAGAACCTGCTCTCCCGGGCCCCGTTCTGCTTCGACCCCTGGGACGCGTACTCCGCCGAGGCCGTCCGCTCCCATTCCGTCGCGATCCTCGGGGTGAAGGGGACCGGGAAGTCGATGCTGGCCAAGTCCTGGTCGTCCCGGCTGGCGCGGTTGGGGCGGAAGATCGCGGTCCCGCACGACCCGAACGGGGAGTGGGTGCGCGTTGCCGCGTACGTCGGGGGCCGGTCGATCAGCGTCGGTCCCGGCAAAGCTGCACGGATCAACCTCCTGGATGAGGGGCCGCGGGACGCATTGTTCTCGGATGAGGACTGGAACCAGAACGTCCTCCAGTACAGGCGGGCGACAGTGAAGACGATCATCCGCCGCCTCCGCGAAGGCGGAAACCTCGAACCCGTCGAGCACACCGCCCTCGACGTCGCCCTCGACGCCCTCCGCGGGCAGTCCACCGTCACCATCACCCACGTCTACGACCGTCTCGTCGATCCCGAGCAGAGTCAGCCGCTGGAGGTGGTCGAGGCGGGCCACCGGTTGGCGCACTCGCTGCGTCGGATGGTTTCCGGCGATCTCACTGGTTTCTTCGACGGACCCTCCACCGTCCGCTTCGACGCCGACGCCCCGATGATGGTCGTCGACACCTCCGCCCTGAAGGGCGCATCGCCGGAAGCGCAGGCGCTGGCCCGCTTGGCGACGGCGAACTGGATCCGTCGGTCCAGCCTGGGCGCGAACCGGCAGGCCCGGGTGATCATCCACGAGGAGGCCGCCGTCGAGCTACTCAACGACGTCTCCGGCGGAGATGGACTCGCGGACCGGGTCGAGGACGAGAAGGTGGCCAGACACCTAGGCACTTCGAACTGGTACCTGTTGCACCGCGTAGCGGATCTCGACGCCCTGGGTGATCGCAACAGCGCGCTTCACTCTCGGGCGCTCGGTCTCTTGGCGGACTGCGAGACCCGAATCTCGTACGCGCAGCACTCGGGCGAGATCGCCCGGTCACGGGAGATCCTGGGCTGGAACGACACCCAGGCCGACCTGGTCCGCAAACTCCACAAGGGCGAAGGGCTCTGGCAGATCGGGCAGGACCGGGTGGCGAAGGTCCGCAACATCTGCACCGACTACGAGCTCGGGATCTTCCGCACCGACGCCATGGGCGGCGAGCGAGCATGAGAAACCAAGGCTCCTCCTGGACGCATCTCGCGCTATATAGCCTCTTCGGCATCATCGCCGCCGGCGCACTCGCCACCGGCGTCGCTAGCGCGACCATCACCGCCACCTGCGGCGGTGGCGGACAGCCGGGCAGCGTCTTCGCCGGCCTGCAACTGGCGATGGGCGGCGACCCGAGCGGCTTCACCCTGGTTTCGGGATGCACGGCACCGCTCACCCTGATTCGGGTCCTCGATTTGCTTGCTGTCTTCCTTCTTCTAGGCGTGGTTGCCGTGGGAGTGGTCTGGTGGCTCCGTTACCGGCAGTCGGATGGCTACTTCATCCGCGAGCTCCGCGGCCGCGACGGGCTGGCGAAGCCCGGTGAAGTCCGCAAGCACACGTCCGCCCGGACCGCCCTCCGCCGGGCGAAAACGCTGCGCCTCTCGGTCGCCAGTCCAACGCCGTCCGCAGCTGGGTGGAAGGTTGGCAGCGCGCACGGGCAGGACGTCTACGTGTCGATCGAGGACTCGATCGTTGTGGAGGGCGCACCGCGTTCCGGTAAGGGCTACCGGTTCATCATCAACGCCATCCTCGACTGGGACGGCCCCCTGATCACGACATCGACACGCAACGACAATCTCTCGGCAACGATGCGCGAACGCGCTCGGGTCGGCGACGTTACGGTCTTCGACCCCCAGGAGCTCACCGGCATCCGCTCCGCCCTCCGAATCTCCCCGGTCGCCGGGTGCGAGGACCCGCTCGTCGCGGACCAGCGGGGGCAGGCGATCATCGCCGGTACCGCGCTCGGTGCATCCAAGTCCAATCAGGAGTGGGCGCAAGTGTCCTCCTCCGTCCTCTCACGACTCCTGCACGCCGCCGCCGTGAGCGGTCGCGGCACCGACGCTCTCTCCCGCTGGGGCTCCAACCCGCGGCTCGCCCTCGAAGCAGTTGGGGTGCTGGCCAACCAGGGCACGCCCGGCTGGTCCGAGGACTTGGACGCGATCATCAACGGCGACGAGAAGCTCCTCGCCAACTCGTGGTTCGGTGTCTTCGGCGCCCTCCGCCCGCTGTCGATCCCGGCAATCCGCAAGGCGATGACACCGGGTCCGGGGGAGCAGTTCGACCTTGATGCGTTCCTCGCCGGATCCAACAGTCTCTACCTGATCGGCACCGGCGCCGGCGCGGGCTCGGTCGGTGGATTCCTGGGCGCGATCCTGGACGACATTGTGGAGACCGCGCGCCGCAAGGCGCTCGCGTCTCCTGGGTCGCGGCTCGACCTTCCGTTGGCGTTGATCTTGGATGAGATCGCGAACATGTTCTCCTGGCCAGCGCTGCCCCGGATCATGGCGGACGGCGGTGGCATCGGTATCTCCACCATCGTGGTCCTCCAAGCACTGTCGCAGGCGCAGACGGCCTGGTCGCGGTCCGAGGCCGACACGATCTGGTCCGCCGCCACCGCGAAGCTCCTGCTCGGTGGTGCGTCCGACGTCGACCACCTCCGGGACATCGAATCGCTCCTCGGCACCCGCCGGATCCGAAACACCGGGCACTCCTACAACGACAACGGGTCGTCCACGAACGTGCAGAACGAGAAGGTGCCGGTGATGACACTCGATGAGATCCGCCGCATGCCCGAAACCGTCGGACTGCTCGCGTACCGCAACCGCCGCGGCATCCTGCTCGACCTGCGCGGGTGGACAGACCGCGACGACGCCCGCCAAGTCAGCGCCGGCAAGAAGCTCACCGAGCGCGACCAGCAGGTCGTCTTCGCCGAACAGTATCAAGCCGCGCTCGATCGCCGAGGATCAGCGGGGGAGGGGAACTGATGTCCAACCGTCGACGTCCCGCCCGGGACAACACCTACCGCAGCCACTACCTGCACTCCGGAGCCTGGTTCGCACGCCGCGACCGCTGGTTCCTCAAGGAGCAGACCCGCAACGGCACCATCCGCTGCGCTCTCTGCCTCGGCGCCGGCAGCGGACGCAGTCTCGAGCTGCACCACCTCGACTACCGCGGCGTAACTGAAACGCCGTACGGCTGGACAGCCCACGAGCAGCACGAGGACCTGACCGCGCTCCATCCGCGCTGCCACGAGTACGTCCACCAACTCATCGAACGCGACCGAGCACTGTCCGGGTTCGTCTCCCGCCGCACCGCCTCCGTCCAGGCGATCGCCAGGCTGCAAGCCAAGATCGCCCACTACATCGAAGCCTCCCTGGAGCAGCAGTGACCGACGACATCCCCCTAGACGACCTCGTCGCCTCCCTCGCCGAAGGCTGGGAAGACCAAGCGCCCCGGCAAACTCCGGGGATGCTCGGCATCCGCGTCATCAACTGGCGCACCCTGGAAGACGAGGACGCCCCGCAGGTCTGGACCGACCTGCGGAGCTGGGTGGTCTGGTTCACCCACCGCTACAACATCGCCTCTCGCAAGATCCCGCCCTGCTGGTTCAAGCACGGCGCCCTCGTCGAAGAACTCTCCGCCCTCCACACCGCATGGCTGGTCTCCTACGACAGCCTCGACGCCGGCTACGGACCCATCGGCTGGCACGAACGCCTCGCCGTCGCCATCCCGCGACTCGCTGGTTGGTACAACGGCGAATGCCACAACGGCCACACCGAACTCCCACAAACTGGGGACGACCCCGTCCCCGCCGAGTGGGCCGACTGGATCCACCAAAGCCACGCCAACCCGTGAGCCGCCCAGCTGATTTGCGCGCCTTCTGCGCGCATCTTCTGACCCTGAACCGGAAGTTCTAAGTGAGAGCGACCCCCACCAGCGGGCGCGAAACGAAAGGAAAGAACGATGAGCACACGAGTCCCGATCAGCATCGAAGGAAACCTCGTCGCCGACCCCGACTACGGCGAATCCCAGAACGGCACCAAGTTCGCCAAGTTCACCGTCGCCGTCACCGACCGCAAACTCGAAGACGGCAAATGGGTCGACGGCGACACCCAGTACCACCGCACCACCGTCTTCGGCCGCACCGCCGAG
>JBQCCO010000064.1:0-4207 GCA_051962155.1 Leifsonia sp.
AGGTAGCCGATCAGAGCGCCCGCGGACTCCGCGTTGCGGCGGGCGATGGTGTCTGCCACACGGCTCACGACTGCACGGCTCCTTCGTCGATCAGGCCGAAGTAGCGTCCGGCGGTCTCCATGTCCTTGTCGCCGCGGCCGCTGAGGTTCACCAGGACGATGCCCTCCGGGCCGAGCTCGCGGCCGAGCTCCAGCGCGCCGGCGAGGGCGTGCGAGGACTCGATGGCCGGGATGATGCCCTCGGTGCGGCTGAGCAGGCGCAGGGCCTCCATCGCGTCGGCGTCGCTCACGGGGCGGTACTCGGCGCGGCCGATCGAGGCGAGCCAGGAGTGCTCGGGGCCGACGCCCGGGTAGTCGAGACCGGCGGAGATCGAGTGGGACTCGATGGTCTGGCCGTCCTCGTCCTGGAGCAGCATCGAGCGCGCACCGTGGAGGACGCCCGGGCGGCCCTTCGTGATGGTGGCCGCGTGACGCGGGGTGTCCGCACCCTCGCCGCCCGCCTCGAAGCCGATCAGGCGGACATCCTCGTCGTCGAGGAACGCGTGGAAGATGCCCATCGCGTTCGAGCCGCCGCCGACGCAGGCGACGACCGCGTCGGGCAGGCGGCCGGTCAGCGCGAGCACCTGTTCGCGCGCCTCCTCGCCGATGATCTTCTGCAGGTCGCGGACCATCGCCGGGAAGGGATGCGGGCCGGCGACCGTGCCGAAGATGTAGTTCGTATGCTCGACGTTGGTGACCCAGTCGCGCATCGCGTCGTTGATGGCGTCCTTCAGGGTGCGGGAGCCCGTCTTGACGGCGACGACCTCGGCGCCGAGCAGGCGCATCCGGGCGACGTTCAGCGCCTGGCGTTCGGTATCGACCTCGCCCATGTAGATGGTGCACTCGAGGCCGAAGAGCGCGGCGGCTGTCGCGGTGGCGACGCCGTGCTGCCCGGCGCCCGTCTCGGCGATGACCCGGGTCTTGCCGATGCGCTTGGTGAGGATGGCCTGGCCGAGGACGTTGTTGATCTTGTGCGAGCCGGTGTGGTTGAGGTCCTCGCGCTTGAGGATGATGCGCGCGCCTCCCGCGTGCTCGGCGAAGCGGGGCACCTCCGTCACGATCGACGGCCGGCCGGTGTAGCTGCGGTGCAGCTCGTCCAGCTCGGCGTGGAACGCGGGATCGGCCTTCGCCTCCTCCCAGGCGGTGGTCAGCTCGTCGAGCGCTGCGACCAGCGACTCGGGGACGAAGCGCCCGCCGAAGTCGCCGAAATACGGACCCTGCTCAGTGCGGAGGGACATCAGACTCCCAGGAACTTCTCGAGCGTGGCGACGGGGTCGCTCGTGACGAGCGCCTCGCCGACGAGCACCGCATCGGCGCCCGCCGCCCGGTAGTGCGCGACATCGTCGGCCGACTTCACGGCGGACTCCGCGACGCGGATGACGCCGGACGGGATGCGGTCGGCCAGGCGGCCGAACAGGTCCCGGTCCAGCTCGAACGTGGTGAGGTCGCGGGCGTTCACGCCCACGAGACCGGCGCCCGTGTCGAGCGCGCGGCTGAGCTCGTCGGCCGAGTGGGCCTCGACGAGGGCCGTCATTCCGAGCTGCGTGATGAGCTCGTGCAACTCCACCAGCCGCTGCTGCTCGAGCGCCGCGACGATCAGGAGCACGAGGTCCGCGCCGGCGGCGCGCGCCTCGAAGACCTGGTACGGCTCGGCGATGAACTCCTTGCGCAGCACTGGGATCGACACGGCCGCGCGGACGTCCTCCAGGTCGGCGAGCGAACCGCGGAACTTGCGCTCCTCGGTCAGAACGCTGATCGCGCTGGCGCCGCCGGTCTCGTACGAGACGGCGAGTGCTGCGGGGTCCGGGATGGCGGCGAGCGACCCGCGGGACGGGCTCGCGCGCTTCACCTCGGCGATGATCTTGACGCGTTCGGCCGGGGCGAGGGCGGCGAGGGCATCGAGGGCGGCCGGACGGGCCAGCGCCTCGGCCTCCACCTGGGCGAGCGGACGCTCCGAGCGTCGCCGCTCAGCGTCCTCGAGCGCGCCGGCGACGAGGTCGGCGAGCACGGATCAGTGACCCTTCGGGGTGTACTTGTCGCCGCCCACGCCGTAACCGGCGCGCTTCATGACCCAGCCGACGATGAGCCCGATCACGGCGAGACCCGCTGACGCCCAGACGATGGCCGCCGCGGAGAAGTAGAACGCCACGGCGCCGATCGTGAACGCGATCAGCATGATGATCACGGCCGTCCACGCCGCCGGCGAGTGACCGTGGCCTGGCTCGACTGAATCGGTGCTCATGAAACTCCTGCACGTCGGGTGCGCGGCTGTCGACGCGCACGGGAATTGGAACGCGACCAGTCTAGTGGTTCGGTTCCCGGGATGCCTCAGCGCGTGGGGTCGTCCCCGCGGGTCAGTTCGTCCCAGCTGTCGATCGCCGTGTCGCGGTCGAGGGTGGCCGGCCCGGGCTCGTCGGGCGAAACACGGCCGGTGTCGTCGGCTGCGGCAGTGTCGGCTTCAGCGGGCGCGTCGTGGTCGCGCGGCTCCTCGGCGGCGCCGGGCGCCGTCGCGTCGGCGAAGACGTCCTCGGCCGAGCGGCTGTCCTCCCCCGCGAACCGCGTCTGGTACTTCCGCGAGGGGCCGGGCCACACCCGCGAGAACACGACGACGGCCGCGCTCGCGAGGATGACCAGCACCCCGGCCACCACCGCCGGCCACGGCCAGAACTGCACCCCCACCGCGTGCACGAGCCGGCGGATGGAGGCGTCGCCGGCCACTCCGGTCGCCGTCGTGATCGCCGACGACGAGGCGCGCACCGCATCCGAGAGCGCGCTGATGGCCGAGATCAGCACCGAGACTCCGAGCAGCACGCCGAGCAGCGCGAGCACGATCCGGAACACCGGACCGGCGATCGCGAGCGCGGCTGTCAGCGCCACGCCGGCGAGCGCGTGCGGGGTGAGCGCCGGCGCGGGGACCGAGGCGGCGACGCTGATCGTCGTCGAGTGGTCCGCGGTGTCGGTCAGCCCGACGACGAACCACGGCTGGGTGGCCGAGAGCAGGGCGAGTCCGCTCCCCAGGAGCAGGAGCAGCATGGTGGAGTACTTGACGCGCCGCCCGTTCACGGCGTCCGCTCTCCCGAGCCGACCGGTCGCAGGGCGTTGGCGACCGCCACCGCCCGAAGCGGCGCGGCCGCCTTGTTCTGCGACTCCTGGAACTCGCTCTCGGGCACGGAGTCGGCCACGAGTCCGCCGCCGGCCTGCACGCGGGCGATGCCGCCCATGATCGTGGCGGTGCGGATCGCGATGGCGATGTCCGCATCCCCGGCGAAGTCGAAGTACCCGATCACGCCGCCGTAGACGCCGCGCTGGGCCGGCTCCAGCTCGTCGATGATCCGCAGCGCCATCGGCTTCGGCGCGCCCGACAGTGTCCCCGCGGGGAAGGTGGCCCGGAACACGTCGATCGCGGTCGCGTCCGGCCGCAGGTCGCCCTCCACCGACGACACGATGTGCATGATGTGGCTGAACCGCTCCACGCGCATGAACTCCGTGACCTCGACCGTTCCGGCCTCGCAGACCTTGAGCAGGTCGTTGCGGGCGAGGTCGACGAGCATGAGGTGCTCCGCCCGCTCCTTGTCGTCGGCGAGCAGCGATGCCTCGAGGTCGAGGTCCTGCTCCGGGGTGGCGCCGCGCGGGCGAGAGCCGGCGATGGGATGCGTGAACGCGCGTCCCTCCTGCACCTTCACCAGCGCCTCGGGCGAGGAGCCGACGATCTGGTACGGCTCGCCGTCCGGCTTCTCCAGCGACAGCAGGTACATGTACGGGCTCGGGTTCAGCGCCCGCAGCACCCGGTAGACGTCGAGCGCGGGGGCCGTGCACTCCAGCTCGAAGCGCTGCGAGATGACGACCTGGAAGATGTCGCCGTCGACGATCCGCTCCTTCGCCGTGACCACCGACGCGAGGAAGTCCTCGCGCCGGGTCCGGGACACGGGGTCGGCCGGGGTGCCGAGGTCGACCTCCTCCAGCCACGCCTCCGACGGCTGCGCGAGCTGCGTCTGCATCCGGTCGAGGCGACGCTGCGCGTCGGCCCACAGGTCGTCGGCGTCGTCTGTGCCGTCGGCGAGCGCATTGGCGACCAGCTTCACGGTGCCGGAGCGGTGGTCGATCACGACGAGGTCGGCGACGAAGGCGAGCGCCTGCCCAGGCACGTCCACGTCGGCGGGCGGCGCGTC
>JBQCCO010000065.1:0-21952 GCA_051962155.1 Leifsonia sp.
CGCATGAACTCCGTCACCTCGACCGTTCCGGCCTCGCAGACCTTGAGCAGGTCGTTGCGGGCGAGGTCGACGAGCATGAGGTGCTCCGCGCGCTCCTTGTCGTCGGCCAGCAGCGACGTCTCGAGGTCGAGGTCCTGCTCAGGCGTCGCGCCGCGGGGTCGCGATCCGGCGATGGGATGCGTGAACGCACGACGCTCCTGCACCTTCACCAGCGCCTCCGGCGAGGAGCCGACGATCTGGTACGGCTCGCCGTCCGGCCGCTCCAGCGACAGCAGGTACATGTAGGGACTGGGGTTCAGCGCGCGGAGCACCCGGTAGACGTCGAGAGCCGGCGCCGTGCACTCCAGTTCGAAGCGCTGCGAGATGACGACCTGGAAGATGTCGCCGGCGACGATCCGCTCCTTGGCGGTCACGACCGACGCGAGGAAGTCCTCCCGCGTGGTCCGCGAGACGGGCTCGGCAGGCGTGCCGAGGTCGATCTCGGCCAGCCAGGCCTCCGACGGCCGGGCCAGCTCGCGCTGCAGGCGGTCGAGCCGCTGCTGCGCGTCGGCCCACAGCGTGTCCACGTCGTCCGCGCCGTCGGCCAGCGCGTTCGCGACGAGCTTCACCGTGCTCGAGCGATGGTCGACCACGACGAGGTCGGCGACGAACGCGAGCGCCTGGCCGGGCACCTCCACGTCCGCCGGCGGTGCGTCCGGCAAGCGCTCGATCTGGCGGATCGCCTCCCACCCGATGAAGCCGACGAGTCCGCCGGTCAACGGCGGGAGTCCCGGGATGCGGGCCGTCTGCCACCGCGCATGCAGGGCCGCGAGGGCCTCCAGCGGCTTCAGCGGGCCTCCCGTGCCGAGCGCGCGCTCGGCTCCGAGGCCGTAGTCGAGCCACACCACGTCGTCGCCCTGCTGAGTGAGGACGCCGAACGAGGACGCGCCGACGAACGAGAAGCGCGACCAGATGCCGCCCTGCTCGGCGGACTCGAGCAGGAACGTTCCCGGTCGTCCGGCCGCGAGCTTGCGGTAGATGCCGACCGGCGTCTCGCCGTCGGCGAAGAGCTCCCGGATCACCGGGACCACGCGGTGGTCGGCGGCCAGGGCGTCGAACTCCGCCCGGGTCGTGGTGGCCGCGGCGGTGCCGATCACCGGTCCTCCGTCCCGATCGAGCTGAATCCCAGGGCCGGCTCCAGCACGTCTCCGTCGAAGCAGGTGCGGGTGCCGGTGTGGCAGGCCGCACCGATCTGCTCCACTGTGATGAGCAGGGTGTCGCCGTCGCAGTCGAGCGCCGCCCCCTTCACGTACTGGACGTGACCGGAGGTGTCGCCCTTGCGCCAGTACTCCTGGCGGGAGCGCGACCAGAACGTGACGCGGCCCTCGCTCATGGTGCGGCGGAACGCCTCGGCGTCCATCCACCCCATCATCAGCACCTCGCGGCTGTCCCACTGCTGGATGATCGCCGGGACCAGCCCGGTGTCGGTGAAGCGGATGCGCTCGAGCACCGCCTCGGTCGTCTCGCTCATCTGCGGACCTCCCTCCCGGCCGCGGCCAGTTCGTCCTTGACCTGCTCGATCGTCAGCTCGCCCTGGTGGAAGACGCTCGCGGCGAGCACGGCGTCGGCTCCCGCCTCGACCGCCGGCACGAAGTGCTCGAGCCGTCCGGCGCCGCCCGAGGCGATGACGGGGACCGTGCTGAGGGCGCGCATCGCGCGGATGAGCTCCAGGTCGAAGCCCTCCTTCGTGCCGTCGGCATCGATGGAGTTCACCAGGAGCTCGCCGGCGCCGAGCTCGATCGCGCGGGCCGCCCACTCCAGCGCGTCCAGTTCGGTCTCGGTCCGGCCTCCGTGCGTGGTCACGACGAAGCCGGACGGGGTGGCCGCCGAGCGCTTCACATCCAGCGAGAGCACGAGGACCTGCGCGCCGAACCGCTCGGCGATCTCGGCGAGAAGCTCGGGCCGGGCGATGGCGGCCGAGTTGACCCCGACCTTGTCGGCGCCGTGGCCGAGAAGCTTGGCCACATCCTCCGGGCTGCGGACGCCGCCGCCGACCGTGAGCGGGATGAAAACCTGCTCCGCCGTGGCGCGGACCACATCGTAGGTGGTCGCCCGGTCATCGACCGTGGCGGTCACATCCAGGAAGGTCAGCTCGTCGGCGCCCTGCTCGAAGTACTGGCGCGCCAGCTCGACCGGGTCGCCCTGATCGCGCAGGTTCTGGAAGTTGACGCCCTTCACCACGCGGCCCGCGGCCACGTCGAGGCAGGGGATCACACGGATGGCGACGCTCATCAGATCCGCGCAGCGTGGATGGAGGTGACCAGGATGGCGCGGGCGCCCAGCTCGTAGAGGTCGTCCATGATGTGGTTGGTCTGCTCGCGCTTGATCATGACCCGCACCGCGACCCAGTCGGGCTCGCCCAGCGGCGACACGGTGGGCGACTCGACGCCCGGGGTCAGCGCGACGGCCTTCTCGAGCAGGGCGACCGGGAGGTTGTAGTCGATCAGCACGTACTGGCGTGCGACCATGACGCCCTGCAGGCGGCGCACCAGCGTGTCCACTCCGGCGGCCGGCGCCGGCGACGCGATCAGCACAGCCTCCGACTCGAGGATGACCGGGCCGAAGATCTCCAGGCCCTGCTTGCGCAGCGTGGAGCCGGTCTCGACCACGTCGGCGACCGCGTCCGCGACGCCCAGCCGCACGGCCGACTCCACCGCTCCGTCGAGCTTGATGAGCGACGTGGTGACGCCGTTCTCGCCCAGGAACGCGCCGACGAGCCCCGGGTAGCTCGTGGCGACGCGCTTGCCCTCCAGGTCGGCGAGCTCGGTGAACACCCCGGCGGGCCCCGCGAAGCGGAACGTGGAGGCGGCGAAGTCGAGCGCCGAGATCTCGGCGGCCGGCGAGGCGGAGTCGAGGAGCAGGTCGCGTCCGGTGATGCCCACATCGAGCGCTCCGGAGCCGACGTAGGTGGCGATGTCGCGCGGACGCAGGTAGAAGAACTCCACGCCGTTGCGCGGATCGGTGACGATGAGCTCCTTGGGGTCGCGACGGCCGACGTAGCCGGCCTCGTGGAGCATCTGCGCCGCGGTCTCGGAGAGGGAGCCCTTATTGGGGACGGCGATCTTCAGCATGGTGTGCCTTTCGTGGCGGGCGCTGGCCTGACGTGAGCGGACGAGTGGATGGAGCTAGCCATGGTGACAGGGCTGGACCATCACAGATGTCGGTACACGTCGGCCGGGGTCAGGCCCTTCGCGAGCAGCAGCACCTGGAGGTGGTAGAGGAGCTGGGAGGCCTCCTCGGCCAGAGCATCGTCCGACTCGTACTCCGCAGCCATCCAGACCTCGGCGGCCTCCTCCACGATCTTCTTGCCGATCGCGTGCACGCCGGCGTCGAGCTCGCGCACGGTGCCGGAACCCTCCGGTCGGGCCGCGGCCTTCTGCTCCAGCTCGGCGAAGAGGTCGTCGAAGGTTTTCACGCGTTCTAGCGTAGCGGTCCGCTCCGCCCCCGTCCGACGGGTCAGTGCACGTGCGCCGCAGCGGACTCGCGGAGGGAGGCGATGCGCTCGGCGGGCTCGCCCCGGAAGACGCTGGATCCGGCGACGAAGGTGTCGGCGCCGGCGGTGGCCGCGGTGACGATGGTCTCCTCGGTGACGCCCCCGTCCACCTGCAGCCAGACGTCGAGTCCCCGCGCCTCGACCGCCTCGCGCAGCGCGCGCAGCTTGGGCATGGTCTCCGGCATGAACGACTGGCCGCCGAATCCGGGCTCCACTGTCATCACCAGCACCTGGTCGAACTCCTCCAGGAGGTCGAGGTAGGGCTCGATCCCGGTGGCGGGCTTCACGGCGATCCCCGCCCGGGAACCGATCGCCCGCAGCCGGCGGGCGAGCGACACCGGGTCGTGGGCGGCCTCGGCGTGGAAGGTGACCGAGTATGCGCCCAGCTCGGCGTACCCGAGCGCCCAGCGGTCGGGATCGTCGATCATGAGGTGCACATCCAGCGGAACAGGGCTGACGTCCTGGATGCGGCCCACCATCTGCGGCCCGAAGGTCAGGTTGGGCACGAAGTGGTTATCCATCACATCCACGTGGACGAGGTCCGCCGTCGCGATGCGCTCCAGTTCGCTCTGGAGGTTGACGAAGTCGGCTGCCAGGATGCTCGGATTGATCCGGATGCGCGGGTCAATCCGGTCGTCGGGGATTCTCGCCATGCTCCCAGCCTAAGCGGAGCGCTTGCGCAGCAGCGCGATGAACATGGCATCGGTGAGGTGCCGGTGCGGCCACAGCTGCACGGTCTCCGAATCGCCGGCGAGGTCGAGCCGCTCGGACGCCAGGCCCTGCACGACCGTCGCGGTCTGCTCCGGCTCGAGGAGGTCCGCGTGGCGCTCCCGTGCGTCCGCGACGATGCCGCGTGTCTCCGCCAGGTGCGGCGAGCACGTGACATAGGCCAGCAGTCCGCCCGGCTTCAGGGCCGCGATCGCGGAGTCGAGCAGCGCACTCTGCAAGCCGGTCAGCTCGGCGACGTCCCGCGGCGTCTTGCGCCAGCGGGCCTCGGGCCGGCGGCGCAGCGCGCCCAATCCGGTGCACGGAGCGTCGAGCAGGATGCGGTCGAACGCCTCGGGATGCGCCTCGCCGATGGTCGTGCCGTCGAGCTCCCAGACGGGGACGTCGAGCGGCACCGGTGCGAGGGCCCGGCGGACGAGGTCGGCGCGCACCGGGATCAGCTCGTTCGCGACGAGCGACGCACCGCCCGCGAGCGCCTCGGCGGCGAGCACGGCCGCCTTGCCTCCGGGGCCGGCGCAGAGGTCGAGCCAGCGCTCCCCCGGCAGGATGGGCTGCGCGCGGCTCAGCGCCAGTGCGGCCAGCTGCGAGCCCTCATCCTGAACGCGGATGCGGCCGCCGGACTCGTCCATCAGGCCCAGCGGGTCGCCCCGGCCGACCGTGAAGCCGGGAGGCGAGTAGCGGTCGGCGCGGGCGTCCGGCGGCAGGTCGGCGAGCCCGGGCAGCGCGATCAGGTTGACGCGGGGTGCGGCGTTGTCGGCCTGCAGCAGCTCTTCGAGCTCGTCCCGGCGACCCTCCGCCTCCAGCGCCCGGCGGAAGGCGCGCAGCACCCAGACGGGATGCGAGGACAGCGCGGAGAGACGGTCGTCGTCGTTCCCGGCACGCCCGGCCACCTCATCCCGCCACTCGTCGGTCGTGTGACGGCCGATCTCGCGCAGCACGCCGTTCACGAAGCCGGTGCCCGACCGGCTGCCCACCATGCGGGCGAGGGCGACGGACTCGTTCACGGCCGCGTGAGCGGCGACGCGCATCGAGAGCAGCTGGTGGGCGCCGAGGCGCAGCACGTCGAGCAGCGGAGGGTCGATCCGCTCGACCCCGCGGCCGGCGGCGATCTCGATCACCCGGTCGTAGAAGCCCTGCATTCGGAGGGTGCCGTACGTGAGCTCGGTCGCGAGGCCCGCATCCGCCGGCGACAGGTCCGCGCGGGCGATCCGGGTCGGGAGCAGCAGGTTGGCGTAGGCGTCGGACTCGCGCACCGCCTGGAGGACGTCGAGCGCGACCTGACGTGCGGGCTGCACCCGGGTCTGGGAGGGGCGGCCGTTCACGCGAGCACCAGCCCGTCGCTCCCGCGGGAGGCCGTCCCGCGGAGCCAGTCCGCCGCGGGCATGGCCCGCTTGCCGGCCGGCTGAACGGTCACCAGCTCCAGCGGTTCCGTCCCGGTTCCGACGAGGACACGCCCATCGCGCGCCTCCACCGCCCCGGGCCGCAGCGGCGCTTCGCCCGACGTACGCCGCGCCGCGATGACTTTGAACCGTTCCCCGCCGAGGAGCGCGAACGCGCCCGGCTCCGGCGTAACGCCGCGCAGGCGCGCGTACACACGATCGGCCGGCTCCCCGAAGTCCAGGCGGGCGTCCTCGATCGACAGCTTCGGGGCGAGGGTGACCTCCCCCTCCTGCGTCCGCGCGATGGCGCTCCCGTCGGCCAGCGCATCCACGGTGTCCGCGAGCAGCTCTGCTCCCTCGAGCGAGAGGGCGGCGAGCAGCTCCCCCGCCGTGTCGTCGGGCGCGATGGGATGCCGCAGCTCGGCATACACGTCGCCGGCGTCGAGCTCCGGCACGAGCCGGAAGACGGCGGCCCCGGTCTCCGCATCCCCCGCGATGAGGGCGTGCTGCACCGGCGCGGCCCCGCGCCAGCGCGGCAGGAGCGAGAAGTGGAGGTTGACCCAGCCGAGCCGGGGAAGGGACAGCAACGGCTCGCGCACGAGACCGCCGTAGGCTACCACCACTCCGAGGTCCGGCTCCAGCGTTGAGATCCGCGCAGTGACGTCCTCTCCGAGCCGATTCGCCGTCAGGACGGGCAGCCCGAGCCGTCGAGCGGCTTCGGCGACCGGCGACGGGGTGAGGATGCGTTTGCGGCCGAGCGGCGCATCCTCACGGGTGACGACGGCCACCACCTGGTGCCGCGCGGCGACGGCCTCGAGCGATGGGACGGCCACCGCGGGAGTGCCGGCGAAGACGATGCGCATGGGGAAAGGTTCTTTCGGTGGGGACGGCCACCCAGCCTACCCTTGGACGCCGCAGCGTCGGGGTCAGAGGATCTCGGGGTCGTCGAAGCGGACGCGCAGCGTCGGCGCCGGACGGTAGCCCGTCCTGCCCGCCGGGGCGCGTCGGCGCCGGGTGGCGTTCTTGACCACCGCGGCGCGGACGGCCGCCGCGACGTCCACGCCGTGCGCGTACTCGAAGCGCAGCACCGCACGCACGAGGTCGGCCCCGGCTCGGGAGGCGCGGCCCGGTCCCGCGTCCGCATCCACGGGCGCCGGCCCCAGAACGTCGATCAGGAGGGACCGGTCCACCGCCTCCAGCACTTCGGTCACGGTCGCCTCGGTGCCGGTCACGGACGCAAGGCGCACGGCCGGCGGAAAGCGCAGCTCGCGACGGTCGGCGAGCTCGCCCTGCGCGAACTCCACGAGGCGTCCCGTCGCGAAGTCGCGAGCGAGCGGACCACCCACTCCGACGAGCACGGTGGGTGCGCCGGGAGCGGCAAGCCCGGCGGCGCTCTGCCACCAGCGCAGGCAGTCCTCGGCGACATGCAGGCTCTCGCGCGCCAGCATCCGTTCGCCGTCGAGCAGGAGCACGGCCTGGTAGCCGCCCTCCGCGATGGGCTCGGCGCCACGGGTCGCGACGACGAGCGCCGGCGCCGCCCCGACCCGCTGCACCGGGTGGTCGCCGTCGGCGAGGATGACCCGGATGCCGGGGAACGCGCGTCCCAGTTCCTCCGCCGTCCGCCCGGACCCGACGGTGACGAGACGGAACGCCCGGTGCTCGCAGTGGTCGCACTGCCACTCGGTGGCGATCCGGCCGCACACCCGGCACGACGGCGGAGCCCCGGCACGCGCCTGGTGCAGCGGTCCCTTGCAGTTGGTGCAGCGCGCCGCGTGCCCGCAGTTCGCGCACGCGATGACCGGCGCGTAGCCCGGGCGGCCGACCTGCACGAGCACGGGACCGCGCGCCCGCCCGCTCTCGCCGTGGAGCGCCTCCCGTGCGATCCGCCAGGCGGTCGAGGGGATGCGCGCTGCACGGGCCATCGGCTCCGGCGCCTGCAGGTTCGCGGTGAGCACGACCTTCGAGGTGACGGCGCGCTCCGGCCCGACGTCGCGCAGCCAGCCCAGCTCGACCAGGCGCTGCGCCTCCACGCTCCGGATGTTGCCGCTGAGGACGAGCGCGCAGCCCTCCAGCTCCTGCCGGACGAGCGCCGCGTCCCTGGTGTGGACGTAGGGGCTCAGCGGCTCGGCGTGCAGCGGGTCGCTGTCCTCCCAGACGGCCAGCAGGCCGAGACGTTCGGCGGGAGCGTAGACGACCGAGCGGTTGCCGATCACGATCCGAGGACTGGACAGCGCCTCCAGGAACCCGCGGTAGCGGTCGGGATTCGTCTGGCCGGCATCCGCGCGGACCACGGCCTCCGCCGGTGCCACGGCCGCCAGTGCGGCGGCCAGTTGCTCCAGGTCGCGGTGGTCCGGTACGGCGACGATGGCCGTGCGCCCTCCGCGCCAGCAGTCGGCGGCCAGCGTCGCGAGGGTGACCGCCCACTCCCCGACCCACGTGCCGTCCGGCAGCGGGACCAGCTGCGGGATGGCGCGCAGCGCGATCCGCTCGTTGCGCGCGACGGCATCCTCGAGCACACTCTCGCCGTAGCCCCGCACCGGCACCAGCCCCCGGGTGCCCGCGGCTGGGACTGCGGCGGCAGCAGGCTCTGCCCGGGAGGCCAACCAGGCCTTCTCCACGCGGACCATGCGGCCGGGGACGGCGAGACGCAGGATGTCGCTCGCGGTGCCGGCGCTGCGGTCCGCCAGACGCCGCGCCATCCGCCACACGCCGGGAGTGAGCACCTGGACGGGCGAGACGACCGCCTCCAGCGGGCTCAGCGAACCGTCGTATCCTGCATCCGGATCGCCGAGCTCGACGAGGTAGCCGTCGGCCACGCGCCCGGCCGACCGGAGCGGGACGCGCACGCGGACGCCGGGCAGCGCCTCGGCGGCGAGCTCCTCGGGGATGCTGTAGTCGAAGAGATGGTCGAGCTGCGGGAGCGGCGAGTCGAGGACCACGCGGGCGACCCGTCCGGTCGCCGCCACCGTCAGATCCCTGAGGCCGAGCGGAGGTCGTCGACGCGGTCGAGGTGCTCCCAGGTGAACTCGGGGAGCTCGCGGCCGAAGTGACCGTAGGTCGCGGTCTTGGCGTAGATCGGGCGCAGCAGGTCGAGGTCGCGGATGATCGCGGCCGGCCGCAGGTCGAAGACCTCGCGGATGGCGTGGATGATGCGCTCCTCCGGAACGTGCGCGGTGCCGAACGTCTCGACGTACAGGCCGACCGGAGCCGCCTTGCCGATCGCGTAGGCGATCTGGACTTCGAGCCGATCGGCGAGGCCGGCCGCGACGGCGTTCTTCGCGACCCAGCGCATCGCGTACGCGGCCGAGCGGTCGACCTTGGACGGGTCCTTGCCCGAGAACGCGCCTCCGCCGTGCCGGGAGGCGCCGCCGTACGTGTCGACGATGATCTTGCGGCCGGTCAGTCCTGCGTCGCCCTTCGGACCGCCGATCTCGAAGCGTCCGGTCGGGTTGATGAGCGTACGGATGTGCGAGGTCTCGAGGCCGGCATCGTGCAGCACCGGATTGATGACCTCCTCGATGATCTCGGCCTGCAGCCGCTCGTTGGAGACGTGCGGCGCGTGCTGCGTCGAGAGCACGACCGTCTGCACCGACTTCGGGACGGCGCCCTCGTAGCCGATGGTGACCTGGGTCTTGCCGTCCGGCCGCAGGTAGTCGAGCGTGCCGTCCTTGCGGACGCCGGCGAGGCGCTCGGCGAGACGGTGCGCGAGCCAGATGGGCAGCGGCATGTACTGCGGCGTCTCGGTGGTCGCGTAGCCGAACATGATGCCCTGGTCACCGGCTCCCTGGCGGTCCAGGTCGTCGTGGCTCTGCTCGGCACGCGTCTCGAGCGCATTATCGACGCCCTGCGCGATGTCGGGCGACTGCGCTCCGATCGAGACGGAGACGCCGCACTGGGTGCCGTCGAAGCTGACGTCCGACGAGTCGTAGCCGATCTCGACGATCTTGTCGCGGACGAGCGCGGGGATCTCCACGTATCCGCTGGAGGTCACCTCACCGGCGACGTGGACGAGACCGGTGGTGACGAGCGTCTCCACCGCGGCGCGGCTGTGCGGGTCGACCGCGAGCAGCGCATCCAGGATGCTGTCGGAGATCTGGTCGCAGATCTTGTCCGGGTGTCCCTCGGTGACGGACTCGGACGTGAAGAGACGCAGATCTGCCATGGTTCTCCCTGTGTGGTGAATGTGACCTCGGTCGCAGGCTCCCTCAGCGCTGGGGTCGCAGAACCGCTTCGCGCTTCCCCGAGCTCCACCGCGCTACGCGATGACGTCGAGGATACGGTCGGCCACCGACAGCTTGCTGCCCGAGGCCTCCATCACTATATCGCCGCCCTTGCGCAGGACCACGACCTCGTTGCTCTCCGTTGCGAAGCCCTGCGACCATCCCACCTGGTTGAGCACCAGGAAGTCGCTCCCCTTGGCGGCGAGCTTGGTGCGGCCCAGGTCGATGAGTGCCTGCGGGTCCGGTTCGGTCTCCGCCGCGAAGCCCACGACGACCTGCCCGTCGCGCTTGTGCGACGTGAGGCCCGCGAGGATGTCCGGGTTCGCGACCAGCTCGAGGGTCAACGTGTCGCCGTGGTCGGCCTTCTTGATCTTGGCGTCCCGCGTCTCGACGGGACGGTAGTCGGCCACCGCCGCCGTCATGACGACGATGTCGGCCGCGCGGGCGGCCTCCACGACCGCCTCCTGCAGTTCGAGCGCCGTCTGGACCTCGATCAGCTCGACTCCCTCCGGAGGCTCGACCTCGAGGTGGGCGGCGATGAGGACGACGTCGGCGCCGCGGGCCTGTGCGGCACTCGCGATGGCGACGCCCTGCCGGCCGCTGGAGCGGTTGCCGAGGAAGCGGACGGGATCGAGCGGCTCGCGCGTCCCTCCCGCGGTCACCACGACGCGCTTACCCGCGAGGTCGACGCCCCCGCGTGGCCGCCGTGCCGCCTCGTTCGCGCGGCGACGCTCGGAGAGGACGACCACGTCGTTGACCCCGGACGCCGACATGGCGGCATCCGCGGCGGCGGAACCTTCGACAGCGAGGTCTGCCCGTGAAGCGGCCGGCAGCTCGACCGCGTGCGGTGTCGCGCCTGCAGCACGCAGTGCAGCGCGCACGATGACCGCCGGCTCCTCCATCCGCCCCGGCCCCGAGTCGGCGCCGGTCAGCTGTCCGCTGGCCGGTCCGACGATGGTCACGCCGCGGCTGCGCAGCGTCGCGATGTTGGCGACGGTCGCGGGATTCCGCCACATCTCGGTGTGCATCGCCGGCGCGATGACCAGCGGAGCAGTGGATGCGAGCACGGTGTTGCCGAGCAGGTCGTCGGCCAGGCCCGCGGCGAGCTTCGCGATGGTGTTCGCCGTCGCCGGCGCGATCACGATCAGATCGGCGGACTGCCCGATCGCCACGTGCCGGACCTCGGCGACGCCCTCGTACAGGTCCGTCGCGACGGGATTGCGGCTGATCGCCTCGAGCGTCGGACGGCCGACGAAACGGAGGGCGGCCTCCGTCGCCACGACGTGCACCGAGTGCCCTTCGAGGACCAGCGCCCGGACGACGCCGACCGCCTTATACGCGGCGATGCCGCCGGTCACTCCGACGACGATGGTCAATCGTGGGCTCAACGGCGGCACCTCTCCTCGGCCGGGGGCCTCCCGGCTGCGGTCGTCCTGCGGCGGTAGCTGCTGGGTCTTCGCGGTCCTACTCGGCGGCCGCGATCGGCTTCACGACGAGCTTGTCCTCGTTGATCTCGTGCAGCGCCACCGAGAGCGGCTTGTCGTCGACGGACGAGTCGACCAGCGGTCCGACGTTGTCGAACAGGCTGCCCTCGTGCAGGTCGGCGTAGTAGTCGTTGATCTGACGGGCCCGCTTGGAGGCGAAGATCACGAGCGCGTACTTGGACTCGACGCGGGACAGCAGCTCGTCGATGGGCGGGTCGATGATGCCGTTGTTGCTGGTGGCCATGCGGGGTGCTCCTTGCTCTGGGCGATTCGGACCGGGAGGCCGATCGCGCGGCCGCGTCAGGCGACCGGGGACGGTGGGCGCGCCGACGACGGCGCGGAGACGGCCGTCACCGACGCTCTGGCGCCGGGCGGACCTTCATCAAGTCTACGACCTCGCGAGCCGCCTCGGCGACGTCGTGGTTCACGACGCGGTAGTCGAACTCGTGCTGGGCGGCCAGTTCGACCTTCGCCGTCTCGAGGCGGCGCTGCTGCTCGGCCGCTTCCTCGGTGCCCCGTCCGATCAGGCGGCGGACCAGCTCCTCCCACGTCGGCGGCAGGAGGAAGATCAGCCGCGCCTCCGGCATCGACTCCCGCACCTGGCGCGCCCCCTGCAGGTCGATCTCCAGCAGGACGCTGCGGCCGGCGGCCAGCGCCTTCTCGATCGGCGCACGCGGAGTGCCGTAGCGGTAGGCGTTGTGGACCGTCGCGTGCTCCAGCAGCTCTCCGGCCTCGATCATCCGGTCGAACTCGGTGTCGTCGACGAAGTAGTAGTTCACTCCGTCGACCTCGCCCGGCCGCGGCGCGCGCGTGGTCGCCGACACCGAGAGCAGCACGTCGGGGTAGTTCTCGCGGATGTACGAGGACACGGTGCCCTTGCCGACCGCAGTGGGCCCGGCCAGCACGATCAGGCGGTTGCGGGCCCGCTCGGTGCGGTTCTCGCGCTCGATCAGGAACTGGCGGAGGCGGAGCCGCTGGTGCCGGCCGAGCCCGCCCAGGCGTTTCGCCGGCGAGATGGCCAGGCGGTCCAGCGCTTCCTGCATCTTGGTCTGCCCGATCGCCGGGACGCTGAGCAGGAACTCGGTCACACGCAGGCGGCCCTCGATCCCGTCCGCGTCGGCCGTCGCGTGATCGAGCACCGTGAGGGGCGACACCTCCCGGGAGGCGATGGACGCCTTCACCGCTGCACGCGCGCGCCGGGCGGCCACAGCGGCCTCGGACGCGGCCCGGCGATCGACCTCGGGCGGCGCGGGGCGTTCGGCGCGCGGGGTCTGCGAGCCCGGTCCTTCGGGATGCGCGACAGCTTCAGCCATGCGCTGCCCGCACCTCCTCGGTGCGCCGTTCCACGGCTCCCGCGAGCGCCTTCGGCCCTGCGCCGAGCAGCCCGCGCGACTCGCTGACGATCACTCCGGTCGCGAGCGTGCCGAACACGCGGCGCGTGTCCTCGACGCGGGCGCCCTGGTGGCCGAAGCCGGGCGCGAGCACCGGAAGGGCCGGGGTCCGCTCCCCCGCCGTCGCGACGTCGATCCCGTAGTCGGCGAGCCGGACCGTCGCCCCGAGCACCAGCCCGACCGAACCGTAGGGCGCGCCTGCCTCCTGCTGATTGATCGCATCCACGTCTTCGATGATCGCACGAGCCACGGACTGTCCGGCCCGCGGACCCGACTGGACGACCGCCTGCTGCACGGCCGCGGCCTCCGGGTTGGAGGTGGCGGCCAGCACGAACAGGCCCTTGCCCGCGCTCTGTGCCAGCGTCATCGCGTCCGCCAGCGATCCGACGCCCAGGAACGGCGAGATGGTCATCGCGTCGGCCTCGAGCGGTGACCCCGGCGACAGCCACGCCTCGGCGTACGCGGTCACGCTCGTGCCGATGTCGCCGCGCTTCGCGTCCGCGATCACCAGCAGGCCCGCGGCGCGCGCGGCGGCCAGGACCTCCTCGAGAGCCGCATAGCCGGCCGCGCCGAAGCGCTCTAAGCAGGCCACCGGCGGTTTGCCGATCCCGGCGCGGCCGGCGACGGCCTCCACCACGGTCAGGCCGAACGAACGGACGCCGTCGGCGGTCGCGGGCAGGCCCCAGGCCTCGAGCAGGTGCGCGTGCGGGTCGATGCCCACGCACAGCCGGCCCTGCTCGTCGAACACCCGGGCGAGCCGCTCGCCGAACGCCGTCATGCGCGGGCGGCCCGGTCCAGCGCGTACTCCTGCAGCGACTTCACATCGAAGCCTTCGCGGATGGCGTCCAGCGACGCGACGGCGGCGCTCAGCTCGGCGATGGTCGTGAACAGCGGCTTGTCCGCCGCCACGGCCGCCGCGCGGATCTCGTAGCCGTCGGCACGCGCCGAGCGCCCGCTCGGAGTGTTGATCACCACATCCACCTCGGACCGGTTGATGATGTCGACGATCGAGTCGCCGCCGGTCTCCTGCGCCTCGCTGTGCTTGCGCACCACCCGTGCTCCGATGCCGTTGCGGTTGAGCACCTCGGCGGTGCCCTCCGTCGCCACGATCTCGAAGCCCAGCTGGTGCAGGCGCAGCACCGGCAGCACCATGGCGCGCTTGTCGCGGTCCGAGACGGAGACGAAGACCGTTCCGGTCAGCGGCATCCCGCCGTAGGCGGCCGACTGGCTCTTCGCGAACGCGGTCGGGAAGTCCTTGTCGATGCCCATCACCTCGCCGGTGGAGCGCATCTCGGGACCGAGGACCGAATCCACCACGGTGCCCTCGGCGGTGCGGAAGCGCTTGAACGGCAGCACGGCCTCCTTCACGGCGACCGGGGAGTCCATCGGGATGAGAGAGCCGTCGTCCTCGGGCAGCAGGCCCTCGGCGACCAGGTCCGCGATCGTCTCGCCGACCATGATCCGCGAGGCCGCCTTCGCCAGCGGGATGCCTAGCGCCTTCGAGACGAACGGAACCGTCCGCGACGCACGCGGGTTCGCCTCCAGGACGTAGAGCACACCGGCGCCGATCGCGAACTGCACATTCAGCAGGCCGCGCACGCCGATCCCCTCGGCGATCTTCCCGGTCGCGTCGCGCACCCGGTCGATCTCGCGGCGGCCCAGGGTGATCGGCGGGAGGGTGCACGACGAGTCGCCGGAGTGGACGCCGGCCTCCTCGATGTGCTCCATCACGCCGCCGATGTAGAGCCGCTCGCCGTCGAACAGCGCGTCGACGTCGATCTCGATCGCGTCATCCAGGAAGCGGTCGACGAGAAGGGGATGCGACGGCCCGACGATGCCCTGGCCGGCGACCCGCTCGAAGTAGTCCGCGAGCGAGGCGTTGTCGTAGACGATCTCCATCCCGCGGCCGCCGAGCACGAAGCTCGGGCGCACCAGCACCGGGTAGCCGATCTGCTCCGCGACGTGGGCGGCGGACGGGTAGTCGACCGCCATGCCGTTGCGCGGCGCCACGAGCCCGGCGGCGTCGAGGATGCCCGAGAACAGCCCGCGCTCCTCCGCCAGGTCGATCGCTTCGGGCGTGGTGCCGAGGATCGGCACACCCGCCGCTTCGAGGCCCTTCGCCAGCCCGAGGGCGGTCTGCCCGCCGAGCTGGACGACCACGCCGACGAGCTCGCCGGACTGCGACTCCGCGTGGATGACCTCCAGCACGTCCTCCAGCGTCAGCGGCTCGAAGTACAGCCGGTCGCTGGTGTCGTAGTCGGTCGACACCGTCTCCGGGTTGCAGTTGATCATGATGGTCTCGTAGCCGGCGTCGTGCAGCGCGAAGGACGCGTGCACGCACGAGTAGTCGAACTCGACGCCCTGCCCGATGCGGTTCGGGCCGGAGCCCAGGATCACGACCTTGCGCTTGTCGCTCGGCTCCACCTCGGTCTCCAGGTCGTAGCTGGAGTAGTGGTAGGGCGTGAGCGCCGGGAACTCGCCCGCGCAGGTGTCCACCGTCTTGAACACCGGCCGGACACCGAGGATGTGACGCACCTCGCGCACATCGGCCTCGCCGAAGCCGCGCAGCTCGCCGATCTGGGCGTCCGAGAAGCCGTTGTCCTTGGCGAACCGTACGGTGTCGGTGTCGAGCGTCGGAGCGGTACGGATCTGCTCGGCGACCTCGTTGATCAGAACGATCTGGTCGATGAACCAGGGGTCGATCTTGGTCGCCTCGAACACCTGCTCGGCCGTCGCGCCGAGGCGGAGCGCCTGCTGCACATCGACGATGCGGCCATCGGTCGGCGTGGCGATGGAGGCGAGCAGCTCCTCCACGGTCCGCGACTGCGGCCCCCAGTGGAACGAGGAGCCGCGCTTCTCGAGCGACCGCAGGGCCTTCTGGAGCGCGCTGGCGAACGAGCGGCCGATCGCCATCGCCTCGCCCACCGACTTCATGGTGGTCGTCAGCGTCGGGTCGGCGGCCGGGAACTTCTCGAACGCGAACCGCGGGACCTTCACGACGATGTAGTCGAGCGTGGGCTCGAAGCTCGCCGGCGTCACCTTGGTGATGTCGTTCGGGATCTCGTCCAGCCGGTAGCCGATGGCCAGCTTCGCGGCGATCTTGGCGATCGGGAAGCCGGTCGCCTTCGACGCGAGCGCCGACGAGCGGGAGACGCGCGGGTTCATCTCGATGACGATGATCCGGCCGTTCTCCGGGTTCACTGCGAACTGGATGTTGCAGCCGCCGGTGTCGACGCCGACGGCGCGGATGATGTCGATGCCGATGTCGCGCAGCTTCTGGTACTCGCGGTCGGTCAGGGTCAGTGCCGGCGCGACCGTGATCGAGTCGCCGGTGTGCACGCCGACCGGGTCGACGTTCTCGATGGAGCAGACGACGACGGTGTTGTCGGCCGTGTCGCGCATGAGCTCCAGCTCGTACTCCTTCCAGCCGAGGATGGACTCCTCCAGGAGCACCTCGCTGGTCGGGCTCTGGTGGATGCCGTCCCCGGCGATCCGCCGCAGCTGCTCCGGCGTGTACGCGAAACCGGAACCGAGGCCGCCCATCGTGAACGACGGACGCACCACGAGCGGGTAGCCGAGGTCTTCGGCGAACTCGAGCGCCTCCTCCACGGTGTGCGCGATGTGGGAGCGCGCCACCTCGGCGCCCGCCTCGACGACGAGCTCCTTGAAGATCTGGCGGTCCTCGCCCTTCTGGATCGCCTCGAACTTCGCGCCGATCAGCTCCACGCCGTACTTCTCGAGGATGCCGTGCTCGTGCAGCTGCATGGCGGCGTTGAGCGCGGTCTGCCCGCCGAGGGTCGGGAGGATGGCGTCCGGCCGCTCCTTGGCGATGATCGTCTCGATGACCTGCCAGGTGATCGGCTCGACGTAGGTGGCGTCGGCGAAGTCGGGGTCGGTCATGATCGTCGCCGGGTTGGAGTTGACGAGGATGACGCGGACGCCCTCCGCCTTCAGCACCCGGCACGCCTGGGTGCCCGAGTAGTCGAACTCGACCGCCTGGCCGATGACGATGGGCCCGGAGCCGATGACGAGGACGGAGTTGATGTCGTCGCGTTTGGGCATCAGTCGTTCTCCTGGTCGTTCTGCGTGGTCGAAACAGCGTGGATCATGTCCAGGAACCGGTCGAAGAGGTAGTTGGCGTCGTGCGGCCCGGCGGCCGCCTCCGGGTGGTACTGGACGCTGAACGCGTTGAGGTCGAGGCAGTTCAGCCCCTCCACGACGTCGTCGTTGAGGGAGAAGTGGCTCACCTCGACCCGTCCGAAGCCGGCGGGCGAGTCGAACGTCGCGTCGATCGGCGCGCGGACGGCGAAGCCGTGGTTCTGCGCGGTGATCTCGACCTTGCCGGTGCGCTTGTCGAGCACGGGCTGATTGAT
Source organism: Leifsonia sp. (assembly GCA_051962155.1). Classification (GTDB taxonomy): domain Bacteria; phylum Actinomycetota; class Actinomycetes; order Actinomycetales; family Microbacteriaceae; genus Leifsonia. Next base: position 17,106 of record JBQCCO010000065.1, read on the forward strand.
CCCGCGGTGGCCGAACGGCAGCTTGTAGGTGTCGAGGCCCAGCGCGCGGCCGAGCAGCTGGTTGCCGAAGCAGATGCCGAAGTACGGGAGGCCGGCGCGCAGCGTCTCCTGCAGCAGGGCGACATGCTTGTCGGAGGCCTGCGGGTCACCGGGGCCGTTCGAGAAGAACAGCGCCGAGACGCCCAGGTCGAGCACATCCCGAGCGGTGACCTGCTGCGGCAGCACGTGCACGTCGAGGCCGCGCGACGCCAGGTTGTCCAGCGTCGACTTCTTCACGCCGAGGTCGAGAACGGCGACGGAGCCGACCTTCTCGCCGACGGCCGGCACCGTGTACGGCTCGACGGTCGAGACCTCGGCCGACAGGTTGCGTCCCTTCATCGGCGCGCCGGCGAGCACCAGGTCCAGCTGCTCGCTGTCGCTGAGGTCGAAGTCGGCGCCCGAGAAGATCCCGGAGCGCATGGCGCCTGCCGAGCGGATGTGACGGGTCACAGCGCGCGTGTCGATGCCGCTGATCCCGACGACGCCCTGCGCGACGAGGTCGTCGTCGAGGCTCCGCTGGGCGCGGAAGTTGGACACGACCCGGCTGGGCTCACGGACGACGTAGCCGGCGACCCAGATCTGGCGGGACTCCATGTCCTCGTCGTTCGTACCCGTGTTGCCGATGTGCGGCGCGGTCATGAGGACGATCTGACCGGCGTAGGACGGGTCGGTGAGGGTCTCCTGGTACCCGGTCATCCCCGTCGCGAACACCGCCTCGCCGAGCGTGCGCCCGCGGGCGCCGTAGGCCCGGCCGACGTACCGTTTTCCGTCTTCGAGGACGAGCACCGCAGGTTCTGCAGCGAGCACGTCACACCTCCTTGTCGTTCGGGCGATGCCCGTTCGTGTCAGCGTCCGTCGTGCGCTCGGGCTCCGCTGGATCAGCGGCATCCGCGCCGGGGACGATGTTCTGGATGGCCGCGGCGAGCTGCGCGCGGCCGGCCGGGTCGACGACCCGGAAGTAACTGTCGGCGGCCGTGCCGCCGGTGGTGGTCCAGCCGACGCGGAGCAGTCCGTCGCGCTCCACGGCACGGTCGATGGCGACGCTCGCTGCGCCGGTTCCCGAGATGACCGCGGCCGGCACGAAGACCGGGCTCTCGCCGGTGACCGCGATCTCGAGGCCCTCGGGCCGCACGGTGACGGTCGCGGCGCCGCGGAAGGCGAGGCCGGGCAGCGCGAGGCGCTCCAGGTGCTGGCCCGCCTTCGTCGTCGCCACGTACAGCACGTCGGCCTCCGCGGTCGGTGCACTCAGCGTCCCGGGCGTCGAGTACCCGCCGCCCGCGGCGCTGTCGCGGCGGACCCGCCGGCGCCAGCCGACGACCGCGAGGGCGATGACGACGACGACCACCGCGACGATCGCCAGAGTCGGGAGCACCCTATCCACGTGCCACCGCCTCCGCGTCGACCACGGCGCCGTCGAGAACCGTGGGCCGTCCCTGGTGGAAGGTGGCGGTCACGCGTCCGGGCAGCGTCAGACCGAGGTAGGGCGAGTTGACGCCCTTGCCGGCGAGTTCGGACGCCGCGAACGAGCGGGAGACCGTCGGGTCGTAGAGGAAGAGGTTGGCGGGAGCGCCGGCCGTCAGCGGACCGCCGTGGCCCTCCAGCCGTCCGATCCGGGCGGGCGTCGCGGAGAGGACGCGGGCGATGTCGGACCAGTCCAGCATCCCGTTGTCGACCACCGACGCCTGCACGACGGAGAGCGCGGTCTCGAGCCCGACCATGCCGAACGCGGCGGCATCCCATTCGCAGTCCTTCGACTCGACCGGATGCGGTGCGTGGTCGGTCGCGACGATGTCGATTGTGCCGTCCGCGAGTCCTGCGCGGAGCGCGTCCACGTCCTCCCGGCGCCGCAGCGGCGGGTTGACCTTGTAGCGGGCGTCGTAGCCCGAGGCCAGTTCCTCGGTGAGCGCCAGGTGGTGCGGCGTCACCTCGGCGGTCACGTCGATGCCACGCGCCTTCGCCCAGCGGATCACATCCACGCTCCCGGCCGTCGAGACGTGGCACACGTGCAGGCGGGAGCCGACGTGCTCGGCCAGGAGGACGTCCCGGGCGATGATCGACTCCTCGGCGACGGCGGGCCAGCCGGCCAGTCCGAGTTCGCCGGACAGCGCGCCCTCGTTCATCTGCGCGCCCTGCGTCAGCCGCGGCTCCTGCGCGTGCTGGGCGATCACGCCGTCGAACGCCTTGACGTACTCCAGCGCCCGCCGCATCAGCAGCGGGTCCGATACGCACTTGCCGTCGTCCGAGAAGACCCGGACCCGCGCACGCGACTCGGCCATCGCGCCGAGCTCGGCGAGCCGCTCGCCCTCCAGCCCCACGGTCACCGCGCCGATCGGGCGGACGGTCGCGTACCCGGCGGCCTCCCCCAGACTCAGCACCTGCTCGACGACACCGGCGGTATCGGCCACCGGCGAGGTGTTCGCCATGGCGAAGACGGCGGTGAAGCCGCCGGCCGCCGCGGCGCGCGTTCCGGTCAGGACCGTCTCGCTCTGCTCGTAACCGGGCTCGCGCAGGTGCGTGTGGAGGTCGACCAGACCGGGAAGGGCGAGCAGCCCGTCCGCGTCGATCCTCGTCGCACCGTCCGCGCTCAGACCGGACCCGGTCTCGGCGATGCGGCCGCCGTCGATCAGCAGATCGGCTCGCGTGCCGTCGGCCAGGGTCGCGCCGCCGATCAGGAATCTCTGTCCCATGCTCACCTCACACCTGCTGACTGAACCACCTGCTGCGGACCGCCACCCGACAGCAGCAGGTACAGCGCTGCCATCCGGACGGAGACACCGTTAGCGACCTGCTCCCGGACCGTCGAGCGCGGGGAATCCGCGGCCGCGGCCGAGATCTCCAGCCCGCGGTTCATCGGTCCCGGGTGCATCACAATGCTATCGGCCTTCAACCGGCCGAGCCGTTCCTCATCCAGCCCCCACCGCCGCGTGTATTCGCGGGTGTTCGGGAAGAACGCTGCGTTCATCCGCTCGGCCTGGATGCGCAGCATCATCACGACATCCGGCCCGCCGGCGATCGCGGCGTCGAGGTCGTACCCGACCTCGGCCGGCCAGCCGGAGAGGTCCACCGGCAGAAGAGTCGGCGGCGCGACGAGCATCACGTGAGCCCCGAGGGTGCGCAGCAGCCACACGTTGGAGCGGGCGACCCGCGAATGGAGGATGTCACCGACGATCGCGACGCTCACCCCGTCGAGGTCCCTCCCGCGCGATGCCGTTCCGTGCAGCCTCCGGCGCATCGTGAACGCGTCGAGCAGCGCCTGCGTCGGGTGCTCGTGGGTGCCGTCCCCGGCGTTCAGGATGCCCGCCTCGATCCAGCCGCTCGCGGCCAGCGTCTGGGGTGCGCCGGAGGACCCGTGCCGGATCACCACGGCGTCCGCGCCCATCGCCTGCAACGTCTGGGCCGTGTCCTTCAGGCTCTCGCCCTTGGACACGCTGGAGCCCTTCGCGGAGAAGTTGATAACATCCGCGGAGAGCCGCTTCGCGGCCGCCTCGAACGAGATGCGGGTGCGGGTCGAATCCTCGAAGAACAGGTTCACGACCGTCTTGCCGCGCAGGGTGGGGAGCTTCTTGACCTCGCGCTCCTGGACGTCCGCCATGTCCTCGGCCACATCGAGCAACTGGATCGCGTCCTCGCGCGCCAGATCGCGGGTCGACAGCAGGTGCCTCATCCTTCAGTCCCCTGGCTCTCGGTGCGCGACTCCGCAGGCGACTCCTCGATGGTCACCGACTCCTCGCCATCCACCTCGCTCAGGCGGACGAAGATGCGCTCCGAAGCCGCCGACGGCAGGTTCTTGCCGACGAAGTCCGCCCGGATCGGCAACTCGCGGTGGCCCCGGTCGACCAGTACCGCGAGGCGCACCGCCCGGGGCCGCCCGAGGTCGCCGACGGCATCCAGAGCAGCGCGGATGGTGCGGCCCGAGAAGAGCACGTCATCCACCAGAACCACCGTCTTCCCGTCGATGGGACCGGGAACCGAGGTCGGCTGCGGTGTGCGGGTGGGATGCCGCGAAAGGTCGTCGCGGTACATGGTCACATCGAGCGCGCCGACGATATCGGCCGGCGAGGCGATCGCCGCGGGCTCGATCCGCTGGATGTTCTCGGCGATCCGTCGCGCGAGCACGACGCCGCGCGTCGGGATCCCGAGGATCACCAGCCCATCCGTTCCCCGGTTGGACTCCAGGATCTCGTGGGAGATCCGAGTCAGCGCCCGGGCGATGTCAGCCTGTTGCAGCACGGTACGTGCTGTCATGCCGACCTCCTTCCCCGCCTCACAGGACGGCTCTTAAAGGATGTCTACGTCGCCCACCCTACCAGGCGGCCGAGTTTCGTCACGAATGTCGCCTCCCGCCGCCTCCAGGTGCACATTCGTGACGAATGTCGCCTGGTGGCAGCAGCGGTCAGTGGGCAGCGAGGAAGGACCGGAACGCCTTCGCGTCGGTCACGCTTCCGGGATACTGCTTGCCGTCGACGAGGACGGTCGGAGTTCCGGTGATCGTGTCGAGCGCCTTCCGGCCGTCGACCACGATCGGGCCCTTCTGCGAATTCGCGGTGTTGCCCTGCGCCCACGCCTGGTAGCGGCCGCTGTTGCCGAGGCATCCCGCGATGTCGGGGGCGCCCGCCTTGGTGGCGCGAGCGACGAGCTGCTTGTCGGTCAGCCCGCTGGAGTTCTCCTCGGGCTGGTCGACGAAGAGTGCCTGATAGAAGGGCAGGACGCTGTTCCGGTCGCTCACCGCGACGCACGTCAACGCGGCGGCGGCCCGCGTGGAGTACCCGGTCCCGTTCGACGCGGCATCCAGGAAGGTCAAGGGGTGG
>JBQCCO010000066.1:0-4808 GCA_051962155.1 Leifsonia sp.
GAAGCGGACGGAGCGCGTGCAACAACGAGCACTTCGGCGAACGGAAGGGCGGCGCGCGGGAGCGGATGCGCGGGTGCGTCGGTGGGGCGTGCCAGCATGACGAGCGTGACCCTGGATTTCACTGCTATCGACTTCGAGACCGCCAACTCCTCCCCCGCGTCGGCCTGCTCGGTCGGGCTCGTGAAGGTCAGGGACGGCAAGGTCGTCGACCGCGTCGGCTGGTTCATCCGGCCCCCGCTCGGGCACGATCACTTCCAGGAGTGGAACGTCCGCATCCACGGCATCCAGCCCGAAGATGTGGCGGATGCGGCCGGGTGGGTGGACCAGCTCGCGGACCTGGTCGAGTTCGCCGAGGACGACCACCTCGTCGCCCACAACGCGGGATTCGACATGGGCGTGATCCGCGCGGCGTGCGCCGCCACCTTCGTCGCCTGCCCGGAGTACAGCTACCTGTGCAGCCTGCAGGTCGCCCGCCGGACGTACTCGCTGGAGTCCTACCGCCTGCCGGTCGCGGCGATGGCGGCCGGATTCGAAGGATTCCAGCACCACGACGCCCTCGCGGATGCCGAGGCCTGCGCCGCCATCGTGATCCATGCGGCACGCAGGCACGAGGCGGCGACCATCGCGGATCTCGCGGCGCTCACGGGCTCCCGGCTCGGTCGCATCGGCGTACCGATCGCGGCCTGAGCTCGCCCCTCGGCGGCCCGCCCGGCCCACGCCGCGAGCGGTGACCGGCGGCCCGGCGAAGCACCCGTTCCTCGCCAACCGAACGGACTCGCGCGGCGCGGAAACGCCGACTGTCGGTGGGCGCTGACACACTGAGGGCATGGACATCCTCGCGCTGCTCTTCGGCCTCCTGATCGGGCTCATCGCCGGTGCTGTCGGTGCGGGATTCGCCGTCGCCCGGCTCATCCGCTCGCGGACGCCTGCCGACGCGGCGCCCCGGCTCGACCCCGCCGTACTCGAGGCACGGCACCAGGCCGAGCTGGCCGAGGTCCGGGCGGCGGAGGTGGCGGTGCAGGCGGAGATCCGTGCCGACCTGGCCGCAGCGCACGGCCGCGTCGACGCCCTGCAGGAGCAGGTGCGCGCGGCACAGGAGCAGTACCGGGAGACGATCGAGCGGCATCGCGCCGAAGCAGAGCAGCGCGCGGAGCGGGAGCGCGCCGAGAGCAAGGTGCTCCAGGCGCTGGCTCCGGTGCGCGAGAGCCTGACCGACATGCAGCGCAAGGTCGTCGAGCTCGAGACACAGCGCAATCAGCAGCACGGCCAGCTCGCTCAGCAGCTACGTTCGGCCGCGGAGTCGGAGGAGCGCCTGCGCAGCACCGCCGAGTCGCTGGCCTCGGCCCTGCGCTCGAACAGCACACGCGGCGTGTGGGGCGAGACGCAGCTGCGGAGCGTCGTGGAGGCCGCGGGCCTGCTGGAGCGGGTGGACTTCGACGTGCAGTCGAGCATCCACTCGGAGTCGGGTGCTGGCCGACCCGACATGATCGTGCGCCTTCCCGGTGGCAAGAACATCGCGCTCGATGCCAAGGTCCCGTTCAACGCCTACCTGGAGGCGAGCCAGATCCCCGCGACGGCGACCGGGACCGAGGGCGCCCAGCGGGAAGCCCTCCTCAAGCAGCACGTGAAGGCCGTGCGCGACCACATCACGGCGCTCGGCAGCAAGGCGTACTGGACCGGGCTGGAGTCGTCGCCGGAGCTGGTAATCGCCTTCATCCCGAGCGAATCGCTGGTGTCGTCGGCGCTCGAGGCCGACCCCTCGATCATGGAGTTCGCCTTCGGCAAGCGCGTGGCGCTCGCCTCCCCGGTCACGCTCTGGTCCGTGCTCAAGACGGTGGCGTTCAGCTGGCAGCAGGATGTGCTGACCCAGGAGGCCAAGCAGCTGTTCGACCTCAGCCGGACGCTGTACAGCCGCCTCTCGACGACGGCCGGCCACATCGAGAAGCTGGGCCGGTCGCTCGAGCGGACCGTCAAGGACTACAACGGCTTCGTCGGATCGTTCGAACGTCAGGTGTTCCCCGCGGCCCGCAAGCTCAACGCGCTCGACGAGTCCAAGGTCATCGGCGTGATCGACGGCATCGAGGAGGCGCCGCGGGAGCTGACCGCCTTCGAACTCGTCAGCAAGCTCGAGCCCCGCGACCTGCACGGGATCGACAAGCTCGCGATCGAAGAGAAGGAGCGGGCTCACGCGATCGAGACCGAGCGCGATGCCGAGCGCGAGCCCGGCGTGGCGTGATCAGAGCTGGTCGGGCTCCAGCCACTTCTCGGCGAGGTGGTCGGCCAGCACCCGGCGCACGGTTCCCGACTTGGAGCGCAGCACGATCGACTCGGTGCGGATGATCGGCCCCTTCCGGCGCACGCCCTCCACCAGGCCGCCGTCCGTGACACCCGTCGCGACGAAGAAGGTGTTGTCGCCCTTCACCAGGTCGTCGGCGCCGTAGATCCGGTCCATGTCGAGCCCGGCGGCGATCCCGGCAGCCCGCTCCGCGTCGTCCTTCGGCGCCAGCCGCCCCTGCATGAAGCCTCCCAGCGCCTTGATCGCGCACGCGGTCGTGATGCCTTCCGGGCTCCCACCGATGCCGACGCAGAGGTCGATGCGCGACTCGTAGCGGGCCGCGTTGATGCCGCCGGCCACGTCTCCGTCGAGCATGAGGCGCGTTCCCGCGCCCGCCGCGCGGATCTCCTCGATCAGGCCCTCGTGACGCGGCCGGTCCAGCACAGCCACGCGGATCTCGCCCACGGGCTTGCCCTTCGCCTTCGCCAGCTCGCGGATGTTGTCCCCGATCGACTGCGACAGGTCCACAACTCCGCGGCCCTCCGGCCCGGTCACGATCTTCGACATGTAGAAGACGGACGACGCATCGAGCATGGTCCCGCGGTCGGAGACCGCGATCACCGACAGCGCGTTCTGGCGGCCGGCCGCGGTCAGCGACGTCCCGTCGATCGGGTCCACGGCGATGTCCACCGACGGCCCGCGACCGTTGCCGACGTGCTCGCCGTTGAACAGCATGGGCGCGTTGTCCTTCTCGCCCTCGCCGATCACGATCACGCCGTCGAAGTTGACCGTCCCGAGGACCTTGCGCATCGCATCCACGGCGGCGCCGTCGGCCGCGTTCTTGTCGCCGCGCCCGATCCACGGCGTCGCCCGGATCGCCGCAGCCTCCGTCGCCCGCACCAGCTCCATCGCGAGGTTCCGGTCGGGCTGGTGGTAGTTCGTGGCGATGTCGCTGATGGTCATGATGGGTCCTCCCGGACGGATTCGGAACGTCGTCGTCGATTCCGGCGCCGTATCGCCGCAGCCGGACGCTGTCAGTGTATCGACCGGCCCTCCACGCGGGACCCCCAGCGCGACGGGATGTGCACGAACGTCCACAGGCCGCCTCCCGTACGGCCGTCGCCTGGGTCTGCTCCTAGTACTCCTCGGTATGATGAGGGCGTTCGACACCCACATCCCTAGGAGCTGTAATGCCCATCGCCACGCCGGACCAGTATGCAGAGATGCTCGACAAAGCGAAGGCCGGCGGATTCGCCTATCCCGCGTTCAACGTGTCGTCGTCGCAGACCATCAACGCGGTGCTGCAGGGGCTGACCGAGGCGGGCAGCGACGGCATCATCCAGGTCACCACCGGTGGCGCCGACTACTTCGCGGGCCAGACCGTCAAGGCCCGCGCGACCGGCGCACTCGCCTTCGCCCGCTTCGCGACCGAGGTCGCCAAGAACTATCCCGTGACGGTGGCGCTCCACACCGACCACTGCCCGAAGGGCGCCCTCGACGACTTCGTGCTGCCCCTCATCGCCGCCTCCGAGGAGGAGGTGAAGGCCGGCCGGAACCCGATCTTCCAGTCGCACATGTGGGACGGCTCCGCCGTGCCGCTCGCCGAGAACCTCGAGATCGCACAGCAGATGCTGAAGCGCACGCAGGCCATCAACGCGATCCTCGAGGTCGAGATCGGGGTCGTCGGCGGCGAGGAGGACGGCGTCAGCCACGAGATCAACGAGCACCTGTACACGACGCTCGACGACGCCATCCAGACCGTGGAGGCCCTCGGCTTCGGCGAGAAGGGCCGCTACATGGCCGCCCTCACCTTCGGCAACGTGCACGGCGTGTACAAGCCGGGGAACGTCAAGCTGCGTCCGGAGCTGCTCAAGGAGATCCAGGACGGGCTTGCCGCGAAGTACGGCAACGGCCCCAAGCCGCTCGACCTCGTCTTCCACGGCGGCTCCGGCTCGACGGACGAGGAGATCGCGGAGGCCGTCCGCAACGGCGTCGTGAAGATGAACATCGACACGGACACGCAGTACGCGTTCACCCGCTCGATCGCCGGCTACATGTTGAGCAACTACGACGGCGTGCTGAAGATCGACGGCGAGGTCGGCAACAAGAAGCTGTACGACCCGCGCGCGTGGGGCAAGGTCGCAGAGTCGGCCATGGCGGCCCGCGTCGTCGAGGCCACCCAGCAGCTCGGCTCGGCGGGTCACTCCGGGAAGTAGTGGTCACGGGCGGCGGTCGCCGGACGCGCCGCCGCCCCTCCACCCAGCACCCGCACCAGCATCAGCGAGGAGGCGGCCGCGATGGCCGAGCAGGAACCGCAGCCGGACGACCGGCCGCGGCCGAAGTACGGCGAGCTGGCCCCACCGGGGTGGGTTTGGCATCCGCCGGCCGACGCCGACCGCCTCGACACCTCGCGCCCGGCGCCGCGCGACGAGCCGTCGGACGCACCGGCGGGCGCGCCGCTTAACCCCATCGGCGAGTCGAGGGCCTGAGGGGGGCCCCCAAACAATAATGCCGGTGGTGCGGGGGAGGGGGG
>JBQCCO010000067.1:0-6644 GCA_051962155.1 Leifsonia sp.
CAACGCTCAACCTCGACCTGCAGCAGGTCGCGCAGGCGTCGCTGAGCAAGTACATCCCGGGCTCCCGGCCCGGCATCGACCTCGGCGCGTCGAACGTCGCCCTGGAGCTCGGCACGGGACGCATCGTCACCATGGTGGAGAACCGCGCCTTCAACAACACGGACACGCCCGCCGACGGCACGACCGCGGTGAACTACAACACCGACGAGGACTACGGCGGGTCGCAGGGCTTCCAGACCGGCTCCACGTTCAAGGCGTTCGACCTGGCCGCGTGGCTGGAGGCCGGGCACAGCCTGTACGAGACGGTCAACGCCTCGCAGCACCTGTTCCCGACTTCCGACTTCACCAACACGTGCGCGAACATCGACGGTCCGGCCTGGCCGGTGACCAACGACGAGGGGTCCGCGAGCAGGCTCTCGGTGATGTCGGCGACCGCCCAGTCGGTGAACACGGCGTTCGCAGAGATGGGCACCAAGGTCAACCTCTGCTCCATCGTGAACGCGGCGAAGGCCCTGGGCGTGCACCCCGCCTCGAAGAGCAACGCGTGGGTCCAGTCGCCGTCGATGATCCTGGGGGTCAACTACATCTCGCCGCTGACCATGGCCACCGCGTATGCGGGCATCGCGAACAACGGCACCGTCTGCACGCCGATCGCCATCGACCGTGTCGTGAACGCCGACGGCACCGACCACAAGGTCAGCAAGACCACCTGCACCCAGGGGCTGAAACCGGACATAGCGGCCGGCGTGATGTACGCCCTCAAGGGTGTCATCCGGGGCGGCGGGACGGCGGCCAGCGCCAACCCGTACGACGGCATCCCGATCATGGCGAAGACGGGGACGACGGACGATTCCCTGGAGAACTGGCTGATCACGTCCACCACGAAGGTCGCCACGGCCACTTGGGTGGGCAATGTGTCCGGTTCCACCCCGCTCCGATCTCTCTACTTCAACGGCGTCGGCGGCGGCAACGTGAAATTCTCGATCGCGAAGCCCATCCTCAAGGCGATCAACGCCCTGTACGGCGGCGACGACTTCACCGAGCCGACGGACGCGGTGCTCTACGGCAGCAGGCTCACCATGCCCGACGTGACCGGCAAGGCACCCGCCGATGCCCAGAAGCTGCTCGAGGGTCTGGGGCTGGATGTGACGGTCGACGACACGCCGGTCGACAGCGACCAGCCTGCTGGGACCGTCGCGGCGAGCGACCCTGCCGCCGGAGAGTCGGTGGACGCAGGCGCGTCGGTGACCCTCAGCCTGAGCAATGGACAGGGCGGCGCGGGCGGATCCACCTCGCCGCCGTCCCCGACGAACACGGGACCGGCGCCCGGGCCGACCCCGAAGCCCACGCACGGTCACGGCTGAGCGGGCTCACCCTTCGAGGAGGCCTTCCAGCGGGTTATCGCGGAGCTTCCGCTGGACGCCGCCGTCCACCAGGCGCCGAGCCGACGTGGTCGGTTTGCGCTCCGCCTGGTCGGCGACGCACGCACCGAACTCGGTGGCCAGGTCGAGGCGCGGGTACGCCTGAAGCACCTCACGGCGGAACTCGACGGGGAGCTCGTCCGCCCGCGCGCCGGAGATGTCGAGGGCGGTGGCGATCTCGAGCAGGTGGCCCTCCGCATCCATCGCGGGGTCGACCTCGGGCCAGTTGTGCCGCACGATGACCTCGTGTGCGCGGATGCGCCGGCCGGCCGGCCAGCCGGCCCCGGCGGTCAGTGCGATGGCGACGTGACCTGCCGCATCCTCATAGGCGAGCGCGTGGTTGTCGAACTCGGGGACGATGCCGAGGTCGTGCAGGAGGGCCGAGACGTATTGAAGCTCGCGGTCGGCGTCGAGGCCGCGAGCGGTGCGGAAGCCCTCGGCCCAGAGCCACGACCGCTGCACGTGGTTCAGCAGCGACGGCGTGTGGTACGCCGTCGCGATCGCGAGAGCCGCCTGAGCGGCGAGGGTGTCGGGGCGGGGGTAGTCGGCGACGCGCATGTCCTCATCCTGCCAGCCTCGTTGAGCCGGTTGCATGATCCCGATGCTCCGTCATAGTCCGTTCGTTGCCGCGTCTTCAAGAGTGCGCAGGAGTTTTTCTGCAGCCCCATTCCTGAAGGAGACGGTCATCGACCAGCACAGCGGAGAAATGCGGGCGCCCGTTCGCGTACGGGTGTGGGCCCTGTGGCTGGTCGTCGGCGTTCTCATTGCAGCCGCCGTTCTCGGGGCTGCGTTCATCCTTCTGGGGGATCAGGCTGCCATCTCTGCCCGAGCGTGGCTGACCCTTCTGCTCGCAGCCGCGTTCGCCGGCACCGTCGTACTCGACGTAGCGGTCGGAACCGGCCCGAACCGCTGGTACTTCCCCGCATCGATCAGCATCGATGCGGTGCTCTTCGTGGTGGGACTCCTCAAGACCTGGGGAGGCTTCTTTCAACCCGATGACACGACCGACCCTGCAGTGTGGGGCAGCCAGTTCGGCGCGTTCCTAGCGATCGTTGTGCTGCTGCGTGTGTCGTTGCTCATCTCACAGACCTATGGTCCGCAGTTCGCCGTTCGTCGGCCTTTGCGGGTCACGAGGGTGCTCGCTTCCCTGGCGCTGGTGCTTCTCTGGATCACCACCGTCATGCTCGTCCTGCCGCTCGCTCTACCGGCAGCGGAGTGGAATGACGTGTGGTCGCGACTTGTCGGAGCCGGCGCCCTGATGACCGCGGTCCTGATGCTCATCCCCGTGGTGCTTCTGGCCTTCGAACCGAGGGAGCCCAAACCCCAGCCGCCGACGCCCCAGCCGCACGGATACGGGTTCCCGCCGCCGCCTCCTGCACTTTCGGGAACGCCCGGATTCCCGGCGACGCATCACGTCGAGCCTCCAGCACAGCCTCACATGCAGCCCCCCGGCGAGGGCGAATGGGTGCAGCCGACCCCACCACAGGCGCCCGGTCAGCCCTCCAGCTGAGGTGAGGTGCGTCCGGCCTCAATCGGCCGGACGGAGTACCGCGATGCCGACCGGCGGGGCGGAATCGGCGGTCTGCAGCAGCCGGGCCGCCTCGGGGAAGCCGACCGTGCGGCCGACGAGGTCCTGGGGGCGGAGCCGCCCGGACGCGACGAGGTCGAGCATCGCCGGGTAGTCGGCGGCGGCCATGCCGTGGCTGCCGAGAACGTCGAGCTCCCAGGCGATGACGCGGTCGAGTGGAAGGTCCGGAGTGGATGCCGCCAGCAGGCCGACCTGCACGTGCCGGCCGCGCCTCCGCAACGAGCGGATGCCCGCGTTCGCGGTCTCCGGCGACCCGACCGCATCGATGGAGGCGTGCGCGCCTCCACCCGTCGCCTCCTGGACGCTCTGCACAGCATCAGGACCGGCCAGAACGGTGTGCTGCGCGCCCGCTCGGGCCGCCAACTCCAGGGCGCCGGGGGAGCGGTCCACAGCGACCACCCGGGCGCCGAGGGCCGACGCGATCATCACCGCACTGAGACCGACACCGCCCGCGCCGTACACGACGAGCCACTCGCCGGGCTGGATGCGCGCCCGCGCCGTCACCGCGCGGAACGCCGTCGCGAACCGGCAGCCGAGAGCGGCGGCCGCAGCGGAATCCAGCCCGTCCGGCACCCGGACGAGGTTCGTGTCCGCCGCCCGCACGGCGACGAACTCGGCGTGCGAACCCCAGTGCGTGAAGCCGGGCTGCGTCTGATCGGGGCACACCTGCGCCGCGCCCGCCCGGCACCATTCGCACTCGCCGCATCCGTTGACGAAGGGCGCCGTCACCCGATCGCCGGGCCGCCACCGCGTGACGCCCCGCCCCACCGCTTCGACGACGCCGGCGAACTCATGCCCGGGAACGTGCGGAAGCCGCACCGAGTCGTCGTGGCCCACCCAGGCGTGCCAGTCGCTGCGGCAGAGGCCGGACGCCTCCACCCCGACGACGGCGCCGCCGTCCGGAAGCGCGGGTTCGGCGAGTTCGGCGACCTCGACCGGGCCGCCGAATCGCTCGTAGTACAGGGCTTTCACGTGTCCTCCTTCTGGGCGCTCAGCAGCGCCACCGCGCGCCGGTCCGCCTCCGCCCACTCCAGCTCGGCCAGCCGGGCCGGGGCGACCCACCGCAGCTCGTCATGGTCGGTGCTCTTCGCCGGTAGAGGCCCGACGAAACGGCAGTCGTAACAGGCCAGCTCGATCGCGCGGCCGTCGCCGCGCACAGTGACCATCCGGTCGAGCAGCGCGCCGACGTGGATGCGGACGCCCAGCTCCTCCACGATCTCCCGTGCCAGGGCCGCCTCCAGGGATTCGCCCGGCTCGACCTTCCCGCCCGGGAACTCCCAGAGCCCGGCGGCATCCCTTCCGGGAGCGCGGCGGCAGGCGAGCACGCGGCCGCCGGCTCCCTCGCGGAGGACCGCGGCGACGACGAGGACGGGCTGCACCATCCCATCCTGCCGTGCCTGACGACCGTGCCGCGCCGCCGGCTTGCCGGATCCGCCTGCCGCGCGACCCTGCCGGATCCGCCCTCCCGCACGCGGCCTCCCGGCTCGCGCGCATCCAGGCGCTAGCATCCGGGTATGGGGCAGACCTCGTCGGCGCGACGGCCGTGGATCGTCGTGGGACTGTTCGCGAGCCTGCTCGCCCAGCTGTGGATGATCGTCGTCGGCGTCTGGCTGCTCGTCTTCGCGGAAGACGACGCCTCGACCCTCGCGCTGCTCGGCTTCTGGTGCTCGATCGGCACCGTCTACCTGATCGTGGCGCTCATCGTGCTCGGGCGTGTCTCGAAGCGCACCACCGCCGACGGACGTCCGGCCCGGTGGGAGACCGGTCGCATCGCCCGCCTGATATCGATGACCGAGACCATTCTCGCCAGCTTCATCGGGCTGGCGGCCGCCGTGCAGGTACTGGCGCTGCACAACGACCCGCAACTCGGCTCGGTCACCGACCTCGTCGGCGTCTGGTCGATGCTGCTGGCCTGGGGATTCCTCCACTGGGGCTTCTCCCAGATCTACTTCCAGCGCTACTACGCCGCACCCGCACCGATGCTGCGGTTCCCCCGCGTCGACGCACTGCCGCGCACCGAGCCGGGCTTCGTCGACTTCGTGTACTTCGCCTACACCGTCGGTACCACGTTCGCGGCCTCGGACGTCGAGGTCCTCACGACCCGGATGCGGTGGACGGTCGTCTGGCACTCCGTGCTCAGCTTCTTCTTCAACGGCTTGATCATCGTGCTCGCACTGAACACCATCATGTCGTCGGCCAAATAGCGGTCAGAGCAGGGTCTCCACGCCGATCCGCACGCGGTCGCCGAGCTCTACGCCCTCGGCCCGCCGCACCGCGGACTTGATCGGCACGACGTAATGGCCGTCCTCCTGCGGGAAGATCGAGGTCGACCAGCGCGAACCTCCGAGGGTCACCGACACCTTCACCGAGTCGAAGCCGGCGGGTGGATGCGGCTGCAGCCGGATCTCCTCGGACACGTCCAGGGGGAGCCGGGCGAACACCCACAGCTCGCGGCGTGAGGCCCAGCGGAAGAGTTCGGTCTCGAATTCGTAGCGGTAACCGGCCATGTCCGCCAAGCTACCGGCTCCACGCCGATCGCCGCATCCGCTCGCCGCATCCGATCGCCGCATCCGATCGGGGACGAGCCACTCGATCAGGGACAATAGGGGAGGGCGCCCGGTCGGGCGCCGGTTCGAGGAGTCCCATGCGCTGGCCGAGATGGTTCCGCAGACGCGCCGAGAAGACGACGCGGACGCGTCCGTTCGACGAGGGCGCCTTGCCGGAGCCCGTCGCGCCCACCCTCGAGCAGTCGGTCGACGAGGGGATGCTGCTGGCCGACTACGCCACCCGCATGGCGATCAAGAACCACATCGTCGTGGACACCATCCAGTACGGCAACTCCTACGACCCGGCCCTCCACGCCATGGAGGCGGCGGCGATGCTGCGCGAGCTGGCGTCGGAGCAGGGCATCGCGGCCGGCCGCATCGAGGAGGAGGTGGCCGCCGCCGAGACGCTCGGCGGCGACGCGATGCACCCGCACGACTACCGCCGAGTGGATGTGGACAACCTCCGGCTGCGGCGGGATGCGGCGCTCGCGCTCGCAGCGGCTCTGCGGAGGAGGGCCGACTCCGACGACGAGCTCGCGGTCCTCGTGGAGCGTGGCCGGAAGGACGCCTGGGATGAGGTCGGCCGAGCGATCGAGGCCGGGCTGGATGCGTTCTCCGGTGCCGAGGCGCTGAAAGAGGACTACGAGCGCGAGAAGCCGGCACGGCTGAACCTGCTGATCCGGCGCGACCTGGCGCGGCTCGAGGAACAGCGGACCGGTTACTGATCGCCGGTCGCGCCGGAGGAACGGAGGCTGACCGCGGGCACGAGATCGCCGACCTCGGATCGCACCCACACCTCCCCGGTCTCGCGCTTCTCCGCGTGCGTGCTGAAGCGGTACAGGAACATCCGGGCGCGCACGGCCCGCGGGGGCGCACCGCCGAAGGGATCGCGACGAAGCAGCTTCAGGGTCGGCCGGTCGGCCTCCAGCAGCCGCAGCAGGAACACCTCGAACCACGGGGAGTCGCGCGAGCCGAGCGCGAGGAACCACATCAGCCAGTCGAGGCGCAGGTGGTACGGCGCGAACTGCCGGGGGATGCGGTCCACATCACCGGGTTTGCCCTTGAAGCCGTACTCCTGCCAGTGCGCAT
>JBQCCO010000068.1:0-50333 GCA_051962155.1 Leifsonia sp.
AGACTCCGCCAAGGCTTCCTGCTGCCACCTGCGATATTCACCGCGCAATCAGCAAGCCAGGTTCGTTCCTCGCCCCCCCCCCCCCCCCCCCCCCCCCCCCCCCCCCCCCCCCCCCCCCGGGGGGCCCCCCCCCCCCCCGCCCCCCCCCCGCCCGCCCCCCCCCGGGCGGGGGCGTGCCCGCCCCCCCCCCCCCCCCACGGTGGGGGGTGAGGCGCGGGCGCGGGAGGTGAGGCGTCAGAGACGCTCGGGGCGCAGGGCGCGCCGGACGCGCTCGACGGTGTTCGCGGGCGGGGATTCGTTGTAGACCCCGGCCAGTTCCTGGCCGGTCAGCTCGTGGATGGCCGCCATGATGGCATCCGTCGCCTGGCGCCGGGCCCGCCCGGACTCGGGCGGCCCGAAGCGCGACACGTCGATCGGCTGACCGAAGGTGACCGTGATCCGGTGAGGCCGAGGGAAGCGCGCTCCGACCGGCTGCATCTGGTCGGTACCGACGAGACCCACGGGGACGACGACGGCACCGGTGGTCAGCGCCAGCCAGCCGATCCCGGTCCGTCCCTTGTAGAGGCGTCCGTCGAGTGAACGCGTCCCCTCGGGATAGAGGGCGAAGGCGGATCCCGTCTCGATGATCCGCCGGGACTGGTCCAGCGCCTCCTGGGCGGCGGCTCCCGCTCCACGCTTGACGCCGACCGCGCCGATCGCCGTGAAGAAGCCGCGGGAGACGCGTCCCTTCAGCCCGCTGCCCTCGAAATAGCTGGACTTCGCCAGGAACTGCACCCGCCGCGGTGCCGTCATCGGGATGACGATCGAGTCGATGAACGACAGGTGATTGCTGGCGAGGATGACCTTGCCCTGCTTGGGGACGTTGCGCTTGCCGATCACGCGCGGGCGGTAGATCAGCTTGAGCAACGGGGCCATCAGGACGCGGCCGAGGAAGTACAGCGCGCCGGGCCTCTTCACCTCGGCAGCACCATCGTCGGGCTCGTCGATGCTCACCCTTCGAGGGTAGCGCGCCCGTATGCCTTCCGGGGCATGGACGATGGCGGACCGCCCGGCGCCTCTCCGCGTCACGGCTGCAGCGGCGAACGCCGGGGGCAGCCGAAGCCGCCTTCGTACACGAGACACGGTTCGACGAATCCCGCGTAGCGCACCGCCAGCGGCGACCCGAACCACTCCGCGTACAGCCGCGAGAAGTTGAGATTGCCGTACGCCGAGCAGGCGCCGCCCTCACCCGCCGGCGCGCTGAGCGTCTGGTCGTTCGGCTGGTACGGCGTGTAGTTGTAGAGGTTGGCCGTCGCCTGGTTGACGATCCGCACCGTGCTCGCCCCGCACGCAACATCCGGGTGGTACTGGATGCTGTTGCCGCCGATGCGGTAGCGCCAGTCCTGCGGATGGACGGTGTACTCCCGGAACTGCCACGCCGCCCGGTACACCTGGTTGAAGAAGCCGAAGTAGCGCGCGTCGCAGGCCGCGGTGTCCGGGCAGGCGTATCCGGTCGCCCTCTGGTAGCCGGTGGCACTCGGCGTGGTGAGCAGCGACTGCTCCTTCTGCAGCAGGACGAGCAGCACGCGCGGGCTGATCGTGCAGGCCGTGGCCACCCTCGCGATGATGCTGCTGGCCCGCTCGTGGTCGCGTGCGGGCATCGCTGCGCAGCGGTCCTTCGAGGCGGCCTGGGCCGGGGAGTCCATCCGGAAGTCGGCGAGGCACGGCGACTTGTCTTCGGGATGGCACGAGCGCCCCTCGAGGAAATGCTGGATCTGCCCGGCCGTCATCGCATCCGGGTTGAAGAAGCTGTCGTCGCTGATGATGTCGCCGGGCTCGAACGGCGTGGGCGGCTCCGCCACCGCTGCGGCCGGAACCAGGACGAGCGCCGCCGTGACGGCGAACGCCGCCGCGAGCGGGCGCAAGCGCGGGAACCGCAACGGAAATCCTTACCGGGTGGTGGAGAGGATGTCTACGACGAAGACGATCGTGTCGGTGCCCTTGATGTCACCGTTGCCCGCAGAGCCGTACCCGTCGGCCGGGGGAATGACCGCGATGACCTGCGACCCGACCTTCTGGCCCTCGAGCGCCTTCTTGAAGCCGACGACCACGCCGGTCGTCTGGAACGAGGCGGGTTCGCCCCGGCTCCAGCTGGAGTCGAAGGCCTGGCCGTTCCGCCACAGGACTCCCTTGTACTGCACGGTGACGGTGTCGCCGGGCTGGACCGTCTCGCCGGCTCCCTGCTTCAGGAGACCGATCTTCGTCTCCGTCGGGGCGGCGGACTTCGGGATGGTGATGGTCGGCTCGCCCGTCTTGGCGTCGAGCTTCACCGCGGGGAACCCGGCAGGCGGGGTGACCGCCTTGCCCGTCGCCCGCATCACCGGAACACTGCGCACATCGGTGACGATGACGATGGGGTCCGTCTTCTTGACGCCGAGCTGGGCATATCCGGAGCCGAAGGCGCCCTCGGCCGTCGTGGTCACGACGGCGCGCGAC
Source organism: Leifsonia sp. (assembly GCA_051962155.1). Classification (GTDB taxonomy): domain Bacteria; phylum Actinomycetota; class Actinomycetes; order Actinomycetales; family Microbacteriaceae; genus Leifsonia. The sequence goes on from JBQCCO010000068.1 coordinate 2,476, forward strand.
CCGACCGGCAGGCAGTCCGCTGCGCTGACGAAGCCCGGCAGGAACGATTTGGGGTCGATCTTGGCCGTGACGGGCGCACTCGAGCCGAAGCCCTCCGACGGGGCGATGGCCTTCCCCGTGGTCCCGTTGTACGCGGCGAGGCCGAGGCCCAGATTCTGGCCGCTGGTCGTCTTGGCACCTTTGCCCGTGATGAGGACTGTGCGCTCTGTGCCGGTCACCTTGAGCGGCGTCGAGAAGGTCACGGTCGGGTCGCTCCCGAACGCGCCGGTCACCGTGATGGAGTTCGACGTGTCACCCGACTTCACGTTCTGGCACGCCGCGCCCGCGGGTGTCGAGGTGGAGCCGCTGGTGGGCGACGAGGAGCTGCAGGCCGCAAGGCCTCCGACGAGGAGGGCAGCCGCCGCGGTCGCGGTCAGAGCCTTGAGAGAGGTACGCACGGTCGACCATCCTGCCCTATCAGCCTTTATCCCGGCTGACAGCCGCGCCTGGGAGCGCTGGATGGTCCATTTACGATGGAGGGCATGACCCGCGAATTCTCCGTGCCCCAGTCCCGTCATCTCGTCACCGAACTGCCCGGTCCGCGCTCGGTCGAACTGCAGCAGCGCCGCGTGGCCGCGGTGAGCCGGGGAGCGGGCACGCTCGCGAACATCTACATGGAGTCGGGATCCGGCGCCATCCTCGTGGATGTGGACGGCAACCGCCTGATCGACCTCGGCTGCGGGATCGGTGTCACCACGATCGGGCACGCGCACCCGGCGGTGGCGGCTGCGGCGGCGGAGCAGGCCGCGAAGCTCACGCACACGCTCTTCACCGTGACGCCGTACGAGAACTACATCGCGGTCGCCGAGAAGCTGGCCGAGATCACGCCGGGCGACTTCGAGAAGCACAGCATCCTCGTCAACTCCGGCGCCGAGGCGGTGGAGAACGCGGTGAAGATCGCCCGCAAGTACACCGGCCGGCGCGCGATCGCGACGCTCGACCACGCCTTCCACGGGCGCACCAACCTCACGATGGCGATGACGTACCGGCCCTGGCCGGAGCGCGCGGGCATGGGTCCGTTCCCGGGCGAGATCTACAGCCTCCCGATCAGCTACCCGTTCCGCGACCCGGAGGGCATGACCGGCGAGGAGGCGGCGGAGCGGACGATCGACTACATCCGCACCCACATCGGCGCGACCGAGCTGGCCGCGCTGTTCGTCGAGCCCATCCAGGGCGACGGCGGGATCATCATCCCGGCGCCCGGGTACTTCACGCGTCTCGCGGAGTTCTGCGCGGAGAACGGCATCGTGTTCGTCGCCGACGAGATCCAGGCCGGGATCGGCCGCACCGGCACGTGGTACTCGATCGAGCACCACGGCGTCGTCCCCGACCTCGTCACGAGCGCCAAAGGCATCGCGGGCGGGTTCCCGCTGGCGGCGGTCACCGGACGCGCCGAGATCATGGATGCCGTCCAGCCCGGGGGAATCGGCGGCACCTTCGGCGGCAACCCCGTGTCGACGGCTGCGGCCCTCGCGGTGTTCGAGGCGTTCGAGAAGGAGGACCTGCTGGCCGAGGCCCGCCGGGTCGAGCAGGCCCTGTGGGCGCGGATCGGCGACTGGGCCGAGCGGTTCCCGGTCGTCGGGGAGGTGCGCGGAAAGGGCGCGATGTTCGGCGTCGAGCTGGTCGTCCCCGGCACGAAGACGCCCAACCCGGAGGCGCTGAAGGCGGTGCTCGCCCACGCGACCCGCAACGGCGTCATCCCGCTCGACGCGGGCAGCTGGGACAGCGTGCTGCGCCTGCTGCCGTCGGTCGTCATCAGCGACGAGCTGATCGACGATGCCGCGACGGTGCTCGAGGAGGCGCTCGGCCGCCTCGGCTGACCAGGCCCCCGGGTCGGCCGGACGCCTCGGCTGACCAGGGTGCCCGGCGCCGGGGCGCCCTGCGTACCATGGCCTTCGTGCGCAGAGTCATCATCCTCGGGTCCACCGGTTCCATCGGAACGCAGGCGCTGGAGGTCGTGGCGGCCAATCCGGACCTGTTCCGCGTCGTCGGCCTGAGCGCCGGCCGCAATGCGGAGGAGCTCGCGGCGCAGGCCGAACGCTTCGGCGTGGTGGACACCGCCCTCGGCGCGGACGACTCGGAACTGCTGGTGCGGTCGGTCGAAGCGGACGTGGTGCTCAACGGCATCACCGGTTCCGTCGGTCTCGGTCCGACCCTGGCGGCGCTCGAGGTCGGCGCGCTGCTGGCGCTGGCGAACAAGGAGTCGCTGATCGTCGGCGGCGGCCTTGTGAAGCAGGCCGCCGCGCCCGGCCAGATCGTCCCCGTCGACTCCGAGCACTCCGCGATCGCCCAAGCTCTGCGGGCAGGGGCGGCGTCCGAGGTTCGGCGACTGGTCCTCACCGCGTCCGGCGGACCTTTCCGCGGACGGTCGCGAGAGGCGCTCCGGGAGGTGACGCCGAAGGAGGCGCTCGCGCATCCCACCTGGGACATGGGGCTCGTCGTGACCACGAACTCCTCGACGCTCGTGAACAAGGGCCTGGAGGTCATCGAGGCGCACCTCCTGTTCGACGTGCCGTACGACAGGATCGAGGTCACCGTGCATCCGCAGTCGGTCATCCACTCGATGGTCGAGTTCGTCGACGGCTCCACGATCGCGCAGGCGTCCCCGCCCGACATGCGGCTGCCGATCTCGCTGGGACTCGGCTGGCCCGATCGTGTCCCGGACGTCGGCACGCCGCTGGACTGGACGACGGCCCACACCTGGACCTTCGAGCCGGTGGACGGAGACGCGTTCCCGGCCGTCGCCCTCGCCAAACGCGTCGGCCTGATGGGAGGGACGTATCCAGCGGTCTTCAATGCGGCCAACGAGCAGGCGGTCACCGCGTTCCACGCGGGCGCGATCGGGTACCTCGACATCCTCGAGACGGTGGAGCGTGTCGTCGACGCGCACGTCCCGGCCGGGGTGCTCACGCGGGATTCGCTCGCCGAGGCCGAGCGCTGGGCGCGGGCGAAGGCGGACGCGCTGATCGCCGCCTGATCGCCGCCTGATCACCGCGTGAGAAGCGGACGGGAAGCAGAGCGGCCGCAGAGCGGCCGCATAGCGCGTACCGAGCCGGCTCGCGGCCTCCTCCAAGGCGTCCGGCGCTAGCCTGGAGCCGTGGAATCCGTGCTCCTGTTCGTCCTCGGCGTCGTCATCATCCTGATCGGCGTCGCCGTGTCGATCGCTCTGCACGAGATCGGCCACCTCGTTCCCGCGAAACTGTTCGGCGTCAAAGTCACGCAGTACATGATCGGCTTCGGAAAGACGCTGTTCTCGTTCCGTCGCGGCGAGACGGAGTACGGCGTGAAGGCCATCCCGCTCGGCGGCTACATCTCGATGATCGGGATGTTCCCTCCCGGCAAGGACGGCGGTCGCGGCCGCAACGCGACCACCGGCTTCATGCAGCAGATGGCGCAGGATGCGCGGACGGCCAGCTCCGAGACCGTCGCCGTCGGCGAGGAGGAGCGCACCTTCTACCGCCTGCCGGTCTGGAAGCGGATCGTCATCATGTTCGGCGGCCCGTTCATGAACCTGGTGATCGCCGTCGCCCTGTTCGGCGTGCTCCTGATGGGCTTCGGTGTGCCGCAGAGCTCGACCACGGTGGCCACCGTGAGCCAGTGCGTGCTGCCGCCGGGCAGCACGAGCCAGACGTGCCCGGCCGATGCCACCCTGGGGCCGGCCGCCGCTGCCGGTCTGAAGCCCGGCGACACGATCGTCAGCATCGACGGCACGAAGATCACGAGCTGGGACCAGTCCACCTCGATCATCCGGGATTCGGCCGGCCGCACCCTCACCATCGTGCTCAGCCGCGGCGGTCAGGAGCGCACGGTTCAGGTGACCCCCGTCGTCAACAAGGTGGCCAAGACCGACGCGAACGGCGCCGTCGTGAAGAATGCGTCCGGCGGGATCGAGACCCTGACGGTCGGCTTCGTCGGCATCGGCCCGGTGCCCAAGCTCGTCCCGCAGCCCGTGACGTCGGTCCTGCCGGCCGTGGGAGCGCAGACCGGGGCCGTCGTCAACGTGTTCGTGCACCTCCCGCAGCGCATGGTGGACGTCTGGAACGCCGCGTTCGGCTCCGGCCAGCGCGACCCGAACGGGCCCATCAGCGTGGTCGGCATCGGCCGTGCCGCGGGCGAGCTCACCGCTCTCGACGGGGTACCGGTCGTGGACAAGGTCTACACGATGATCGGGATGCTGGCCTCGCTCAACATCGCCCTGTTCGTCTTCAACCTCGTGCCACTGCTCCCGCTCGACGGCGGGCACATCGCCGGAGCGCTGTGGGAAGGGCTGCGGCGCTCGGTCGCGAAGCTGTTCCGCCGCCGCGACCCGGGGCCGGTCGATATGGCCAAGCTGATGCCCCTCACGTTCGCCGTCGTCGTCGTCCTCGGCGGGATGAGCGTACTGCTGATGTACGCCGACATCGTGAAGCCGGTGAACCTGTTCGGCTGAGCGGTCGGGCTGTTCCTGGTTGTTCCGGGCGTGCCAGGCGCTCGGCGGGCATCCAGCCGCCTCCCACCCTGCCGCGTAGGATTGAGCGCGTGGCAGCAATCAATCTGGGGATGCCCAAAGTCCCCGAAACCCTCGCACCTCGTCGCACGTCCCGCCAGATCCGGGTGGGCAAAGTCCTGGTCGGAGGGGATGCGCCCATCAGCGTCCAGTCGATGACCACGACGCCGACGACCAACATCAACGCCACGCTGCAGCAGATCGCCGAACTCACGGCCTCCGGCTGCGACATCGTCCGCGTCGCGGTCCCCAGCCGGGATGACGCGGAGGCGCTGCCGATCATCGCCAAGAAGAGCCAGATCCCGGTCATCGCCGACATCCACTTCCAGCCGAACTACGTCTATGCAGCGATCGATGCCGGCTGCGCGGGGGTCCGGGTGAACCCGGGCAACATCCGCAAGTTCGACGACCAGATCGCCGAGATCGCCAAGCGTGCGAAGGCGGCGGACGTCTCGCTGAGGATCGGAGTGAACGCCGGTTCGCTCGACCCGCGGCTGCTGGAGAAGTACGGCAAGGCGACCGCGGAGGCCCTCGTCGAGTCGGCCGTCTGGGAGGCGAGCCTGTTCGAGGAGCACGACTTCCACGACTTCAAGATCTCCGTCAAGCACAACGATCCCATCGTCATGGTGAAGGCGTACCGGCTCCTGGCCGAGCGCGGCGACTGGCCCCTCCACCTCGGGGTGACCGAGGCCGGGCCCGCGTTCCAGGGCACGATCAAGTCGGCGACCGCGTTCGGCATCCTACTCGGGGAGGGCATCGGCGACACCATCCGGGTCTCGCTGTCCGCGCCCCGGCAGAAGAGGTCAAGGTGGGCCTGCAGATCCTGCAGTCCCTGAACCTCCGCGAGCGCAAGCTCGAGATCGTCTCGTGCCCCAGCTGCGGCCGGGCCCAGGTGGACGTGTACTCGCTCGCCGACAGTGTCACAGAAGGGCTGCAGGGCATGAGCGTGCCGCTGCGCGTGGCCGTCATGGGCTGCGTCGTGAACGGACCGGGCGAAGCCCGTGAGGCCGACCTCGGCGTTGCGAGCGGAAACGGCAAGGGCCAGATCTTCGTCAAGGGCGAAGTGATCAAGACGGTGCCCGAGTCGGAGATCGTGGCGACCCTCATCGCCGAGGCGAACCGCCTCGCCGACGAGATGGGCGACCAGACCTCGGGCGAGCCGACCGTCTCCGTCGGCGCGCACTGAGGGGCCGGAAAGTCCTCAGAAGAGGGGCGACGTCAGCCGAGGATCGGCTCGAACGCCACACGTCCCGTCGCGATGTCGGCCGCCTGAACCCGGAGACGGACCCGGTCGCCCGGTAGTACCCCGTCCGGCCGCGGCGCGGAGGCTGACACCAGCGGATCGTCCAACTGCACGAGGATGGTGCCGTTGCGCACCGCGAGCACTGTCGCATCCAGTTCGGTCCCGACGCGTGAGCTGAGCAGGGCCGCCTCCACCCGATCCACTGCGCCGGCATCCACTTGGGCGGCCAGCCGGGAGGACGCGCCCATGATCGAGGGCAGCTCGGCCAGGGAGTTCCGGGCCCAGGCCGGCACGGGCGTACCGGCGCAGAGCGCCTCGCAGATGACGAGCCCCCAGCGGTCGACCAGTCGCCGGAGCGGCGCCGTCACGTGCGCGTACGGCGCAGCAATGGCGGCCTGCTGAGGATCGGCCGGAGCAGCACCATCGAGTGCGACGTAGCCCGCGCCGCGGAACAGACTGGTGGCCGCCTGCAGGACAGCGGCTGCTTTCGGCTCGGCGCGGTCGAGTGTCCGCAGGTACTCGCCGTACGTCATGCCCTCGGGCCAGCCGAGGCCGAGAGCCACGGTCGCTGCGCGGAAGGCCGTGAACGCGACGCCGCCGGGTGGAGGCATGGTGCGCAGGATGCCGACCCGCGCCTCCAGCATCAGTCCCGCAGCCGCCATCCCGGTCAGCAGCGAGAGTTGGGCGTTCCACTCCTCGACGGGCAGCGTTGCCCGACGCTGGAGGTCGTAGGTGCCGTCGCGGAAGACGACCTCCTCATCGGGGGTGTTGAGGCTGGCGCCGCCGCGTTCCCGTTCGCACGCGATCCGCAGTGTGCCGACCTCCTGGAGGAGGGCGAGTTCGGGCGGAGCGGTCCCGTCGTCGATCGCCGCCTGGGCCTCGTCGTAGGACCATTGGCGCCGGGACCGGATTCGCGCCCGCGCGACCTGCACCGACGTCTCGTGCCCGCCGGCGTCGAGGACGATGTCCCAGACGAACGCGCCCCGCACGACGCCCGGCAACAGCGACCCGGCGTCCTCACCGATGGCGGAGGGATGCAGCGGCACGCGGCCGTCGGGGGCGTAGAGCGTCTGGCCTCGGCGCCGGGCCTCCGCATCCACCCGGCCGCCGGGGACCACGAGCGCTGGGACGTCGGCGATCGCATACCGGACGCGGAAGCCGTCGCCATCCCGGGAGAGGTGCAGCGCCTGGTCCAGGTCCGTGGCCCCCGCTGGATCGATGGTGAGGAAGGGAACGTCCGTGAGGTCGGTGCCGGGCAGGGGATGCGCAGCCGCCGCTGCACGTGCCTCGGCCTCGACCTCCGGGGGAAAGGCGTCGGGCAGTCCGAGTTCGCGCCGGAAGGCGGCGAGGGAGGCGGCGAGCGGCGCGGCGGACGCCGAGGGCGCCACGCGGGTCCGGCGGTCGGGCATGCCGCCACCCTAGCCGCCGCCTCCGACGGGCGGACGGTGGCCTTCCCGGCTGCCCTCTAACATGGAACGGTGCCAACACGCCTCAGCAACTACTTCCTCCGCACCCTCCGTGAAGACCCCTCCGACGCGGAGGTGACCAGCCACCGCCTGCTCGTCCGCGCCGGCTACATCCGCCGCCAGGCGCCGGGGATCTTCGCGTGGCTGCCGCTGGGCCTGCGGGTGAAGGAGAAGATCGAACGGATCATCCGCGAGGAGATGGCCGCCGCGGGCGCGCACGAGGTGCACTTCCCTGCTCTGCTGCCACGGGAGCCCTACGAGGCGACCGGGCGATGGGAGGAGTACGGCGACGGGATCTTCCGTCTGAAGGACCGCAAGGATGGCGACTACCTGCTCGCGCCGACGCACGAGGAGGTCTTCACGCTCCTCGTGAAGGACCTCTACTCGTCGTACAAAGACCTGCCGCTCACGATCTTCCAGATCCAGGACAAGTACCGTGACGAGGCCCGGCCGCGGGCGGGCCTGCTGCGCGGCCGGGAGTTCACGATGAAGGATGCGTACTCCTTCGACTACACCGACGAGGGCCTCGATGCGAGCTACACAGCGCAGCGCGAGGCCTACGAGCGCATCTTCACCCGACTGGGGCTGTCGTATGTGATCGTGCAGGCCGACGCCGGGGCGATGGGCGGTTCGCGCTCGGAGGAGTTCCTGCACCCGACCCCCGTCGGCGAGGACACGTTCGTGCGGTCCGCAGGAGGCTACGCGGCGAACGTCGAGGCGTTCACGACGATCGCGCCGCCCACGCGCACGTACGAGAAGCTCACGCCGCAGGAGGTGCTCGACACTCCGAACACGCCGACGATCCAGACGCTGGTCGACCTCGCCAACGAGAAGCACCCGCGCCCGGACGGTCGTCCCTGGACCGCGGCGCACACGCTGAAGAACGTCGTGCTCGCGCTGACCCACCTCGACGGCCGGCGTGAACTGGTCGTCGTCGGGCTCCCCGGAGACCGCGAGGTCGACCTCAAGCGCGCCGAGGTGGCGTTCGCGCCCGCTCAGATCGATGCGGCGACCGAGGAGGACTTCACGGCCCATCCGGGGCTCGTCAAGGGCTACATCGGCCCCTGGTCGCCCCTGGGTGCGGTGCTGGGAGAGGAGTCGGCCACGGGCATCCGGTATGTGGTCGACCCCCGGGTGGTGGACGGCTCGGGATGGATCACCGGTGCGAACGTCGAAGGCAAGCACGTCTTCGGCCTGGTGGCGGGGCGCGACTTCGCCTGGGACGGGGTGGTTGAGGTCGCCGACGTGAAGCCCGGCGACGCCGCCCCGGACGGCTCCGGGCCGGTCGAACTGGCTCGTGGCATGGAGATCGGCCACGTGTTCCAGCTGGGCCGCAAGTACGCCGACGCGCTCGGACTGAAGGTGCTCGACGAGAACGGCAAGCTCGTCACGGTCACCATGGGCTCGTACGGCATCGGCGTGACGCGCATCCTCGCGATCATCGCCGAGGAGAACAACGACGATCGCGGCCTCATCTGGCCCGAGTCCGTCGCTCCGTTCGACGTGCACGTGGTCGCGGCCGGCAGGGACGAGCTGGCCTACGAGGTCGCCGAGGACGTCGTCGAGCAGCTGGAGGACGCACGCCTCGACGTGCTCTACGACGACCGCCCCAAGGTCTCACCGGGTGTGAAGTTCGGCGATGCCGAGCTGATCGGCGTGCCGCGGGTGCTCGTGGTCGGGCGCGGAGCGGCACAGGGCGAGGTCGAGCTGTGGAACCGGCGCACGGGCGACCGTCGAACCCTGCCCGTGGCGGAGGCGGTCGCCGAGCTCACCGCCTGAGGCAGCGGCAGGGCGCGGCTGGCCGCGGAAGGAACAGGCAGGCTGCGGCTGGCCGCGTCAGGCAGCGTCGTCGTCGCCGGCGATCTCCACGTGGATGCGGCGGAGGTCCTCGACGAGGGAACCGATCAGCACCCAGTGGCGCGGATCCGGCGTCACGACGGTCAGGGGAGCGGTGAGCACCGGCAGCCCGGCCGTCTCGGTGCCCGGCTCGGCGACGGTTTCGCCCGGGTCGCGCGTGAGGAGCCGCAGGTCGTGGGCGGCGCGGTGCAGCTCGTCGGCGATGGCACGGATGGTCGGCTCGCCGGCGAGGCTGTCGTCGTAGTGGTCGTGGTACGCCCGGGTCATCCCGAGCGTGCGGTTGATCAGGGGGCGCAGACTCTCGAAGAGCTCCTGGTCGTGCTCGAGGAAAGCCCGGTGCCGTCGCTGCCGCGGGTTGAGCGACAGGCTCTCGTTCGCCGCAGTCAGAGCGGTCTGCGCCTTGACCTCCATCGGCCGCAGCAGGCGCGCCTCGATGAGGAGCGCATCCAGTTCCGCTCGCGTGTGCCCAGTCGTGAGGGCGTTCGCCAGCCGGTCCAGGGTGGATGCGATCTCGACTCCCAGTGCGAGGACGGCCTGGCGTGCGGGTGCGGTGAGCACCGGCGGCACGACGGCGACGTTGATCACCACCCCGATGGCGGCGCCGATCACGGTCTCGACGATGCGGGCGACCGCGTACTGCGGGTCCGACGCGCCGATCGCGAGCACCAGCATCGCCGTGATGGGCACCTGGTTGGCGGTGCCCGGCGTGAGCTTCAGCGCCCAGGCGAGGAGCACGGAGACCACGACGGCGAGGAGCACGATCCAGCTGTTCGTTCCGAAGGCTGCGCCGATCAGGTACGCGATGACGACGCCGACGATCACGCCGAGCGACCGCTCCACCGCGCGTCCCACGGACTGATTGACACTCGGCTGCACGACCAGCAGTGCGGCGATGGTGGCGAAGATCGGGAGCTCGCCGTGCACGAAGATCGTGGCGACCGCCCAAGCCAGGATCATCGCCGCGGCGGTCTTCACCACCTGGAGGAGCGGGGCGCGGGTGCTCGTCCGGATGGTGGCGGGAATGGCGATGCCGGCGGAGAGTCGACGTCTGGACGAGCGGGTGCGTGCCACCCCTCAACGCTACCCGGCTACGTCCGCGTGGGTTTCACACCGGCGTAGCGGGTGTATTCGCGTGCCGATCGCTCCAGGCGCGCGGTCCGCGCCGCACTCAGCGGCTCGAACGGCTGCGGCACCACCCGGGAGCCGTCTCGGCGCCAGGTGCCGACGACCCGCCCACCGGCGATGATGACCGGCTGGAAGACGCCGTTGCCGCCGGGGACGATCTGCTCGGCGTGCTCGTCGTCGAGGATGGGGGAGCGGACCTGGTACCCGAGCAGGTACTCGTCGAACGCCGGCAGCAGGTGCACGGCATCCTTTTCGCTGCGGGAGGCAGGCATCCCCGCAGCGCGATCCGCGAGTTCTGCGGTCAGGACGTACTCCACGCCGTCCACCTCCATCGTGGTCAGCGCGTCTCCGAGCACCCCGCGTGCCGTCTTCGCCGCGGAGACCGTGCCCTTGATCCACCAGACGAAATCGCGCAGGGTCGCCGGCCCATGCCCCTGCAGATACCGGAGGAGGAACCGCGCGATCGCTTCGTCGGGCTCCAGCGGAGGCGGAGGAGGACCCCATTCGTCCAGCAGCACGAGTGCCTGCGTCGCGTTGCCGTTGCCGACCCGGACCACCGGGCCCCAGCACAGCAGACCGGTCTGCGCGAGGAAGTAGATCAGGTGGTAGCCGCGCTGTCCGGTGGTGACGATGCCGGCCTCCTCCCACAGGCGCATCAGCTCCGTGCGGCCGATGCTGTTGCCGCCGGCGAGCGCGGTCGTGACGACCTCCGCAGCGTGGGCGAAGTCTGCGGCCTCGAGCCCGAGCTGCTCCTGACGTCGCCCGAGCCCGGCCACGAGGCGCTCCATGGTGACCGAGAGCATCCACCGCAGATCCTCCGGCGGGACGAAGTGCAGGGTGCCGCGCATCGGCCAGGAGCGGATCACCCGGCCTGCGTCGAGGTCGGCCAGGACATCGGCATGCGTGGCCCCGGTCGTCCGCAGGGCGAGAGCCCAGCATCCCGCGGCGAAGTCCTGGCCCTGGACCGCCAGCATCCGGCGCACCGCGGACGCCGCGTCCGGCTCGCGAGGGCCGTCGATCGCGTGGGCGAGGCGCCGCAGGCGGAGCAGGTCGGATCGGCTGGCGGGCATGGCACCAGCCTGCCAGTACCCGCCGACATCCGCCGGTAACGAGAGGCGGTGGCTAGAACAGTTCGAGCTCGGTGAGCTGCTCGCTGATGCCGGCGCCGTCCGGGGCGTACACCCACGGCCTCCCGGAGAGCTCGCGATGCTTGTCGGCCTTCGACCGGCCGCCGGCCAGCACCGCCTCGCCGCTGGAGAGCTGGCGGATGGCGACGGCCGCCACATTCTCCGGGTGCTCCATCGTGAACTCGCCGTACAGGTCTTCGTCGTGCTGCCCGTCGTCGCCGATGAGCAGCCAGCGGAGCCCGGGGAACTCCTCCGCGAGCCGGGCCAGGCTGGTGCGTTTGTGCTCGGTCCCGCTTCGGAACCAGCGGTCGTGCGTCGGCCCCCAGTCGGTGAGCAGCAGCGGGCCGGCGGGGAAGAGGTTCCGCGAGAGGAAGCGCGAGAGCGTCGGTGCGACGTTCCAGGCGCCGGTCGACAGGTAGATGACGGGGGCGCCGGGATGGGCGGACGCCAGCCGCTCGAGCAGCACCGACATCCCGGGCGTCGGCACGCGGGCGTGCTCGTCGAGGACGAACGTGTTCCACGCGGCGAGGAGCGGCCGGGGAAGCGCGGTCACCATGACGGTGTCGTCCACATCCGAGATGATGCCGAACGTCGCCTTGGGGTCGACGATGTACACGGGCGCCTCGAAGACCCGGGACGAGTCCGAGGTGGACAGCTTGATCGTGTGCCAGCCCGGAGTGAGCTGCACCGGGATGACGGTGTCGATCACACCGCCCCGGTCGGTCACCACCTCGTGCCGGTCGCCTTCGACCTCCACGGTCACGGTCGTCTGCGCGAGCGGCACGCTGACGAACGACCGCCAGCCGCGGACGGACTCCTCGCGTTTGCGGTGGAGCCGCTCCGCCCGGCTGCCCGGGCGGGGGTCCTTCGCGAGCACGACGCGGCCGAGGATCCGCACCCAGCTCGGCGAACCGTAGCCGGTGTACGGGACGACCGTGGCGAGGAATCCGCGCTTGCGGGCGCGCCGGGCGCGGAACTCGTGGAAGGCGTCCTCCATGCGCGCCGCTCGGTGCATGATCGGCTCGACCGCTGCGGCGCGACGGGCGACGGGGTCGCCGGAGACGGGCTCGGGGCGCGATTCGGGAGAGAGCATTGACGTCATTTTCTCATGGAGTGAAGGTGCGCACGAATGCATCCCCCAGATCTGGGGGCCCCTTTCTGCGGCGCGTCGAAAGCAATGCCCAGCGGAAGTGAGGTTTCCACGATTATGATCTCCGGTAGCGCGATGGTGATCCCATCGCCGGGCTGGGGACCCGCAAGACCGCCTTGTTCGAGAAAGAAGGAGCATCCCTCGTGCCCATCAATGATCTGGTCACCGGTCAGAACACCGTCGGAGCGCCGCTCGTGCGCACGGAACCGATCCAGGAGCGCAGTGCCGCCCGGATCGATGCCCTGCTCGACGCCGCCGCCGAAGTGGTCGACGAGATCGGCTTCGATCGGCTCACCACCGCGATGGTGGCCGAGCGCGCCGGCGCATCCATCGGAACCGTGTACCGCTACTTCCCGGATCGCATCGTGCTCCTCCAAGCGTTGCGCGACCGTGCCCTGCTCCGCTACCGCCACTCGGTGGTCGAGGCCATCGACGCCCAGTCGCCGGAGCACTGGTGGAATGCGGTGGAGTGCGCCATCGACGCCTTCGTCGACATGTTCCGCACAGAGCCCGGCTTCCGCATCATCCGGTTCTCCGACGCCGAGCGCTCCGGGATTCCCGAGGACGAGGTGGTGGCGACGTCGGGATTCGCGACCCAGTTCGCGCAGATCCTCTCCGATGAGTACGGGCTTCCGGCGGGCCAGGACCTCGCGTTCCGCCTCCAGGTCGTCGTCGAGATCATGGATTCTCTGATAAACCGCGCATTCGTGGAGGACCCGCACGGCGATGAGCGGTATATCGCAGAAGCGCGGACCGTCGCCAGGGAGTATCTCGAGCGGCGGTTCGGGCCGAAGGTCTGACCTCGGCGCCGGCCCCGGCGAATCTGCTTTCGGGCGGAATGTCGGTGGCGTGTGGCAGGTTGTTGTCAGCACGGACCCGCCACGGATCGGAAAGGGGGCCGGTATGCGACCGACCCTGCGCGAGATAAAACGTCGGATTTCATTGCGGAAAGCGGCGGACGCTGTTTGGCTGGGATCGATGATCCCCACGACGACAGGCCGGACGAGCGCTGATCGTGCGCGCCGTTCCGAGAGCGAAGCCGCCTCAGACGAGCGGGCGCTGACGTGATCGAGTTCCGCGACGTGACCAAGCGCTTCCCGGACGGGACGCTGGCCGTCGACGACTTCTCGCTGGTCGTCCCTTCGCGGCGGATCACCGTGCTGGTGGGCTCCTCGGGCAGCGGGAAGACGACCATCCTGCGGATGATCAACCGCATGGTCGACCCGACCTCCGGCCGGATCGAGATCGACGGCGAGGATGTGCTCTCCCTCAAGCCCGTCGCCCTGCGGCGCTCGATCGGCTACGTCATGCAGAACTCGGGGCTCCTGCCGCACCGCAAGGTCGTGGACAACATCGCGACCGTGCCTCTGCTGAAAGGCGTGTCGAAGAAGGATGCGCGCGAGCGCGCACTCGAGCTGATGGACACGGTGGGCCTGGAGCGGTCCCTGGCCGACCGCTACCCGAGCCAGCTCTCCGGCGGTCAGCAGCAGCGCGTCGGCGTGGCACGCGGTCTCGCCGTCGACCCCAACATCCTGCTGATGGACGAGCCGTTCGGCGCCGTCGACCCGATCGTGCGCGAAGACCTCCAGCAGGAGCTGCTCCGGCTGCAGCGCGACCTGGGGAAGACCGTGGTGTTCGTGACCCACGACATCGACGAGGCCTTCAAGCTCGGCGACCAGGTGGTGATCTTCCGGAAGGGCGGCATCGTCGCCCAGAAGGGCACGCCATCCGAGATCCTGGCCGACCCGGCCGACGACTTCGTCGCATCGTTCATCGGCGCCGACCGCGGCCGGCGGGCGCGGCATGTCGAGGAGACGCCGACCGGCTCGGTGCTCGTCGACAGTGACGGCCGCCCCGCGGGCGTCCTCTCCGGCTCGCCGCGTGGCGCCGGTTCCTCCGAGGCAAAGGCCGCGACCGTTTCGGTCGCGGGTGCTCCGGCGCAGGGTGAGGACGCGCCGTGAGCTTTCTGTGGTCGAACTTCGGCCAGGTCTGGAATCTCACGCTCTCGCACGTGTGGCTCAGCGCGCTCCCGATCGTCATCGGTTTCGTCATCTCGCTGCCCATCGGCTGGGTCGCGAACCGCTACCGGCTGACGCGCGCGGCGCTGCTCACGATCGGCGGGATCCTGTACGCGATCCCGTCGCTCCCGCTGTTCTTCGCGATGCCCGCACTGATCGGCACCCAGATCCTGTCGCCCCTGAACGTCATCGTCGCGCTGAGCATCTACGCACTGGCGCTCATGGTGCGGACGACGGCGGATGCGCTGGCGTCCGTACCGGGTGACGTGCTGCAGTCCGCGACCGCCGTCGGCTTCTCGGCCTGGCGTCGGTTCTGGACGGTCGAGCTTCCGCTGGCAGGCCCCGTCCTGCTCGCCGGGTTGCGCGTGGTCTCGGTCAGCACCGTGAGCCTCGTGAGCGTCGGAGCGCTGCTCGGCGTGCCGAATCTCGGGCAGCTGTTCACGGCCGGACTCAACGGCTACTACCCGGAGGAGGTCGCGGTCGGCATCGTGATGATCATGCTGCTGGCCCTCGTGTTCGACCTCATCCTCGTCGGGGTCGGACGCCTGCTGATGCCGTGGACGAGTGCCGACCGCCGTGCGCGACGGCTCAGTCGCCGTGCGGCGATGAGGGCGGTGACCGGCGCATGACCGACATCCTCGCCGCCTTCGGCTGGATCTTCGACCCGGTGAACTGGGCGGGAGCCAGCGGCATCCCCACGCGGATCGGCGAACACATCCTGTACTCGTTGCTGACGCTGCTGCTCGCCTGCGCGATCGCTCTGCCGATCGGTTTCGCCATCGGGCACAGCGGTCGGTTCCGGGGCCTCGCCGTGGGGCTGTCCGGGGCGCTCCGCGCACTCCCGACCCTCGGACTCGTCGTCTATCTCGCGCTCATCACGACGAACCTGTCCATCGGCCCTCCGCTGATCGCTCTGACCATCCTGGCGATTCCGCCGGTGCTCGCCGGCGCCTACTCCGGGCTGGAATCGGTCGACCGCGCGCCGATCGACGCCGCGCGTGCGATCGGCATGACCGGCTGGCAGGTCTTCACCAAGGTGGAGCTGCCCCTCGCGCTGCCGCTGGTGATCGGCGGTATCCGGTCGGGGGCGCTCCAGGTGATCGCCACGTGGACGGTCGCGGCGATCCTTCCCGTCGGCGGTCTCGGGCGGTTCCTGATCGATGGGATCGCCATCCAGAACTACCCGGAGATGCTCGGCGGCTCGATCATCGTCATCGTGCTCGCCCTGGTGTCCGACGGGCTGTTCGCCCTGGCCCAGAAGCTCGTCGTGCCGCGCGGCGTCACAGCCGGGCGGGTCCGCGACACGACAGAGGGGGAGTCCCGGCATTCCGGGCGCGCCTCCGCGCCCGAGGGCGCTCCCACCACCTGACCTGTCCCACTCCCACAGCAGTTCCACCTCAACCCATGCACATCGAGAGATCGAAGAGAAGAGAGATCATGTTCGCATCGAAGAAGAGCCGCCTCGCGGCCGGCGTCCTGGCCGCCGGGGCGCTGCTCGCCCTCAGCGCCTGCTCGTCCGGGGGCGGCGCGTTCAGCACCAGCTCGGCATCGTCCTCCAGCGACTCCGTCACCGTCGGCTCGGCCGCGTTCGGCGAGTCCGAGATCCTCATGCAGATCTACGGCCAGGCCCTCGCGGCGAACGGCGTGAAGGTCGACTACAAGCCGAGCATCGGCCAGCGCGACGTCTACCTGAAGGCGCTCCAGGACGCGTCCATCGACCTGATCCCCGAGTACACCGGCAACCTCCTCCAGTTCTACGACAAGAACAGCACCGCGACCTCCAGCGACGACGTCTACGCCGGTCTCGGCACAGCGTTGCCGAAGGGCTACGAGGTGCTCGACCAGTCCCAGGCACAGGACGCCGACTCGTACAACGTGACCAAGGCGTTCTCCGAGAAGTGGAAGGTCACCAGCCTCGATGACCTCAAGAAGGTCACCGAGCCGTTGACAGTCGGCGCCAACCCGGAGTTCCAGACCCGGCCCTATGGCATCCCGGGCCTCAAGTCGGCCTACGGCGTGACCGCGACGCTGAAGCCGATCAGCGACTCGGGCGGCCCGCTGACCGTCGCAGCGCTGAAGAACGGGGATGTGCAGCTGGCGGACATCTACACGACGACTCCGGCGATCAAGGACAACGACTTCGTCACCCTGAAGGACCCGAAGAACCTGATCGCAGCACAGAACATCGTGCCGCTGATCAACACGTCGAAGGCCTCAGCGAAGGTCAAGGACATCCTGAACAAGGTCTCGAAGGAGCTCACCACGACGGACCTCATCGACATGAACGGTGAGAACCAGGGCGCGAGCAAGACCCAGCCCGACGCGGTCGCCAAGAAGTGGCTGCAGGACCACCCGATCAAGTGACGACGGTCGGGTAGGCGACTACCCGGCTCCAGGAAGCGGCGGCTCGGTATCCCGGGCCGCCGCTTCGCTGTCCGGGCCGGGTCAGCTGACGAGCACGACCACCGGCGGAACCACAACGAGCAGCACGGTCACGAGCACCACCGTCACGCGAATCGCCGGGCCGACCGTGCGGTGGCGGTCGGTGAGCCGTTCCTCGCGGGCGAGCAGGGCGGCGCGGCGTTGCTCCGGTGTCCGCCGGTCTTTGGGCGCCCCGAGCGCGGCCCCGGCAGGTCCCGTCTCGTCCACCAGCCGGATCGCCTCGGCGAGCACGGCATCCCCGGATGCGCGCCGCGCCGTGTCGTCGGCGAGCATCTCAAGCAGCAGGGCCACAGCATCCTGCGCCCGGGTCGCGATGGGGAACCAGGGGAGCGAGCGCTTCCACGACCGGAACGCGTCCAGCAGCAGGTGATGCTTCTGCCGCAGGTGGGCTCGCTCGTGGGCGACCACCGCATCCAGCTGGGCGGGGGAGAGCAGCGCGATCATCCCTTCGGACAGCACGGTGACGCTGCGCGCGCCGGGGAGGCAGTAGGCGGCCGGGGCAGGATGGTCGATCACCCGCGTGCTGGGCGCGTCGGGCAGCGGGGAGGACAGCAGCCGCAGCAGCTCCATGTGCCGATGGCGCTGATTGCGACTGCGCACCGAGGTGAGCGCCAGGTTGAGCAGCAGGTGGGCTGTGAGCAGGATGGCGGCGCTCAGCAGGAACGCGTTCAGGAGGCTCGCGTCGGCAGGCAGCGGTCCCTGGAACAGGGACGAGGCGGCTCGGCCGATCCGGTTCCACAGGTCGTCCCCGAAGGGCTGGAGCCCGGCGAGGAGCAGCGAGCCGATCATGGATATGCCTCCGGCGAGGGCGATGGACTGCCAGAGGGCCACGGCGAGCACGGGCGCGGCCGACGGCCACTTGGCCCGGGCGAGCAGCAGCGGGACGGGCCACGCGAGGGCGACCGCGAGGGCTCCGAGGAAGATCGCTCCGGCGAGTCCCGCGCCGGGATCGCTGCTCACACGCTGCGCGCGTCGAGCAGGCGGCGCAGCACCTCGGCCTCGGACTCGTCCACGGACCCGACGAAGTAGGCGAGCGCCTCCGTGCGATCGGAGGACGACTCGAGCACCTCGCGCATGAGGTCGGCGACATGGCCGGCGCGCGTGAGGGCTGCGGAGTAGAGGTGGGGGCGAGCATCGCGGTCCCGTGCGACGAATCCCTTCGCCTCCAGACGGGAGAGCACGGTGAGGATCGTGGTGAGCGCGGGCGCCTTCCCCTCGCGGGCGGCGGTCAGTTTGTCGCGCAGCTCGCCGGCCGTGATGGGGGCGTCCCCGTCCCACAGGGCGTCCATCCCCGCCCGGTCCAGTTCTCCGAGATTGGCCACGGATCCAGGGTAGCGCGATTCGGCTGCATGTTCTACACTTCGTAGAAGTTGAGTTCTACACTGTGTAGAAGAGACGGAAACTCGTACGGCAAGACGGAAAGGAATGTTCGTGCACGAGCTGCTGGACCCCCTCCTGCTGGCGCGCTGGCAGTTCGGACTCACCACGATCTACCATTTCCTGTTCGTCCCGCTGACCATCGGCCTGGTCACCTGCACCGCCGTCTTCCAGACCGCCTGGTACCGGACGGCGAAGCCGCACTACCTGCAGCTGACGCACTTCTTCGGCAAGATCTTCCTGATCAACTTCGCCATGGGAGTGGTCACCGGCATCGTGCAGGAGTTCCAGTTCGGCATGAACTGGTCGAACTACTCGCGGTTCGTCGGCGACATCTTCGGAGCGCCCCTGGCTCTGGAGGGACTGCTCGCGTTCTTCCTCGAGGCGACCTTCATCGGGCTCTGGATCTTCGGCTGGGACCGCCTCCCGAAAGGTGTGCATCTGGCCACGATCTGGGTGGTGTCGGTGGGCAGCATCCTCTCGGCGTACTTCATCCTCGCCGGGAATGCGTTCATGCAGAACCCGGTCGGGTTCCACCTCGACGCCGCGAGGGGCCGGGCCGAGCTCACCGACCTCTGGGCGGTGCTCACGAACAAGGTCGCGCTGGCCGCATTCCCGCACACGATCTTCGGCTGCTTCATGGTCTCGGCGGGGCTCATCATCTCCGTGGCGGCCTGGCACCTGTCGCGCAATCGGCACCTCGACACGATGCGACCGGCGCTCAGATTCGGTCTCTGGTTGATGGTCGGGGCCGGCATCGGGACGGTCCTCAGCGGAGACCAGCTGGGGCTGGCGATGGTCGAGACCCAGCCGATGAAGATGGCGGCGGCGGAGGCCCTCTACAAGACGTCGACCGGCGCCGATGCGTCGTTCTCGATCTTCACCTTGGGCACGCCGGACGGCGTCAGCGAGCTGTTCTCCATCCGCATCCCGTACCTGCTGTCCTTCCTGTCGACGCACACACTGAACGGCACGGTCGAGGGCATCAACGACCTTCAGGCGCAATACACGCACCTGTACGGCCCCGGCGACTACACGCCGATCATCTGGGTGACCTACTGGGCCTTCCGCTGGATGATCGGGCTCGGGATGCTGCACGTGTTGATCGCGCTGGCCGGTCTCTGGCTGACGCGGAAGGGCCGGATGCCGAACCGCGTCTGGCAGTGGAAGCTCGCGATCTGGGCGATGCCGCTGTCCCTCATGGCGATGATCGTCGGCTGGATCTTCACCGAGATGGGCCGCCAGCCGTGGATCGTGTTCAGCCTGATGAAGACGGCCGACGCTGTCTCGCCCGGGACGACCGGCCTCGAAGTGCTGATCTCGCTGCTCGCCTTCACCGCGATCTACGGGACTCTCGCGGTCGTCGAGTTCCGGCTCATCAAGCGCGCCGCACAGAAGGGTCCCGAACCCGCGAGCGCGCACCTGGATGAGGCGGGCGAGCCCATCCCCGTCACGACGGTCTACTAGGAGGAGCAGGGCAATGGATCTCGCAGTTCTCTGGTTCGGCATCGTCGCCTTCTTCTTCGTCGGCTACTTCGTGCTCGACGGCTTCGATTTCGGCGTCGGCATGTCGCTGCCGTTCCTCGGGCGGGACGACGTCGACCGCCGCGTGCTGATCACCACCATCGGACCCGTGTGGGACCTGAACGAGACGTGGGTCATCGTCGCCGGCGCGGTGCTGTTCGCGGCCTTCCCGGAGTGGTACGCGACGCTGTTCAGCGGGTTCTATCTGGTGCTGCTGGCGATCCTGCTCGCGCTGATCGCCCGCGGCGTGTCGTTCGAGTATCGCCACCAGCGGGACGACGCGCGCTGGAAGAAGCGTTTCGACCGGATGATCGTCGTCGGCTCGGCGGTACCTGCGTTCCTCTGGGGCGTCGCGTTCGCGAACATCGTGCAGGGCGTCGCTCTGGATGCGCACCACGACTACACGGGGACGCTCTTCGACCTGTTCAACGCGTACTCCCTGCTCGGCGGACTGACGACGCTGCTGCTGTTCTTCACGCACGGTGTGGTCTTCGTCTCGCTGAAGACGGACGGCGACCTCCGGCTGCGGGCACGCCGCCTGGCCGCGCGTTCGGGAGCCGTGACGATCGCGGTGGCCGCTGCCTTCCTCGCGTGGACGGGGATCGCGCACTTCTCGGTGGTGTTCCTGGTGCTCGCGGTGTCCGCTGTCGTCGCGCTGGTCGCATCCTGGATCGCCAACCTCCGGGGAGCCGAGGGCTGGTCCTTCGGCTTCATGGCGGCGACCATCGCGCTGGCCGTCGCATCGCTGTTCGCCGCGCTGTTCCCGGACGTCATGCCCTCGTCGCCGGACCCGCAGAACAGCCTGACGATCGTGAATGCGTCGAGCTCCGCGATGACGCTCGGCATCCTGACGTGGGTCGGCGTCATCTTCATCCCGCTCATCCTCGTATACCAGGCGTGGACGTACTGGATCTTCCGCAAGCGCGTCACGCGCGACCACGTCCCGCAGGGGCCGCAAAGCCCGCACGGGACGCAGGGCCCGCAGGCGGCGCCGGGGGATGCGGCGGCTGCAGGCGATGCAGAGCGGGCACTGCGGGCCTGAGATGCGACCGCTCGATCCCCGCCTCCTCCGCTACGCCTCGGCGACGCGTGGCACCCTCGCCGTCGGGGAGATCCTGGCGGTGCTGCAGACGTTCTCGGCGATCGCGTTCGCCGCGTTGATCACGGAGCTGATCGTCCGGGCGATCGCGGGCGCCCCCATCGTCTCCCTGGCCGGGATGTTCGCCCAGCTCGGCGTCGTCGTGATCGTCCGCGCCGTCCTGCTCTGGGCGACGGACGCGGTGTCCGCCCGGGGCGGCGCGCGCGCGGTCGGGCAGCTCAGGGAGCGGCTCGTCGCGGCGGTCGGACGCCTGGGACCGGGGTGGGTCGCCCGGCGCAACGCGGCGGAGGTCACCCTGATCGCCGGACATGGCATGGAGGCGCTCGACCCGTACTTCGCGAAGTACCTTCCGCAGCTCATCGGCACGGCCGTCGCGACACCGCTCCTCGTGCTGACGATCGGGTGGAGGGACCTCACGAGCGGCCTCATCCTCGTCGTCACGCTGCCGCTCATCCCGGTCTTCATGGTGCTCGTCGGCTGGGCCACCCAGGCCGCGCAGAAGCGGCAGTGGCGGGCGCTGTCCGCGCTGTCGAGCGGATTCCTGGATGTGGTGGCCGGGCTCTCGACCCTGAAGCTCTTCGGACGCCAGCACCGGCAGGAGGCGCGGATCCAGCAGGTGAGCGAGCAGTACCGTGTGCACACCATGCGCGTGCTGCGGATGTCGTTCCTCTCCGGGTTCGTGCTGGAGCTCGTGGCGAGCCTGTCGGTCGCCGTGATCGCGGTCACGATCGGCCTGCGGCTGCTCGGAGGGTCGATGGACCTGTCCGTGGGGCTGTTCGTGCTGCTGCTCGCGCCCGAGGCGTTCCTGCCGCTGCGGAATGTGGGCGCGAGCTATCACGCGGCGGCGGAGGGGGTCGAGGCCGCGTCGAACGCGTTCTCGGTGATCGAGGCTGCGGAGGGCGCGGATGCGTCGCTGGGGTCTCCGGCTGCGGCTGAAGCCCCGAGAGGCGTCGATCGGCCGCCGGTCCGGGATGCGGCTGGCGCTGAGCCCGGTCGCGGGCTGGAGTTCGAGGACGTGAGCATCGCCTACGACGAACGGGTCGTGGTCGACCGGTACAGCGCCCTGGTGCGACCCGGTGATGTCGCCGTGCTGCAGGCGCCCAGCGGGACGGGGAAGTCGAGCCTGGTCGCCGGCGTGCTCGGGTTCGTGCCCGTGGCGGGACGCATCCACGTCGGTGGTCGCGCGGACGCGGTCGGGAGACGGGAGGCGACCGCCTGGGCAGGGCAGCGGCCCGGCCTTCTGGCGGGCACGATCGCCGAGAACGTCGCTCTCGGGGATGCCGTGCCGGACCTGGCGCTGGTCGCGGCGGCTCTGCGCGATGCGGCTGCCGCCGAGCTGGACCCGACCGGGTCGGTGGGGCCTGGGGGGACAGGGCTGTCCGGCGGGCAGGCGCAACGCGTGGCGGTCGCGCGGGCGCTGTACCGGCTGCGGTCCCGCGACTGCTCGGTCCTGCTCCTGGACGAGCCCACCTCAGCGCTGTATGCGGCGACCGAGCGGAGGCTGCTGGGATCGCTCCGCGCGATCGCCGCGGACGGGGTGGCGGTGCTGGTGATCAGCCACCGGGCGGCCGTTGCGGAATGGGCGGATGTCGTCCTCACGCTTCCGGCCGCATCCGCAGAGGCGTCTGATGCGATCCTGGTGAACCGGCGGGAGGCCGCCCGTGTCGGTTGAGGCCATGCGCGGCGAGGGGCCGGCGGCGATCGTGCAGCCGGCCGCCGACCGGACCGAGGTGCGCCGCATCCTGCATCTGGCGATCCCGCAGGCGAAGGGACTGTGGGCGGCGATCGCCCTCGGCGCGTTGAGCGGCGGAAGCGCTGTCGCCCTGCTCGGCGTGTCGGCATGGCTGATCACGCGCGCGTCCGAGCAGCCCGCCATGATGTACCTCTCGGCGGCCGTGGTCGGCGTTCGCGCTTTCGCCCTGGGCCGTGCGTTCTTCCGCTACCTGGAGCGACTGGCCGGACATGACGCGGCATTCCGCCAGCTCGGGACGGTCCGCTCGCGCCTCTACGCCCGCCTCGAGCCCCTCGCGCCGGATGGTCTGCGCGGCGTCCGGTCCGGCGACCTGCTGGCGCGGCTCGCCGACGACGTCGACGGGTTGCAGGACCTCCCGTTGCGCGTCATCCAGCCACTGGTCAGCGCGGGCGTCGTCGCTCTGGGGAGCGTCGTCGTCGCGTTCCTGGTCCTGCCGGCCGCCGGAGTGATCCTCCTGCTGACGCTGGCGGTCGCGGTCCTCGCCGGCGCCCGGGTGAACGGCTGGGCCACGGGGGCCGCCGAACGACGGATCGCACCGCTGCGCTCCGCGCTGTACGACGCGGTGCATTCCGTGGTGAGCGATCTGGACGTCCTGACCGCTTTCGGCGCCCTGGCAGCGGCGCAGGAGCGCGTGCGACAGGCGAGCGACCGGCTCACGGCCGCCCTTCGGACCCGCGCCACCGGAATCGGGCTCACCGCCGGCGCGGTGTCCCTGCTCGCGGGTGCGGCCGTCTTCTTCGGGCTGGCCGTCGGGATCCCTGCGTTCGGATCCAGCGAGGTGGATGCCCCGACGCTGACCGTGATCGCGCTGCTCCCGCTGGCCGTGTTCGAGGTGTTCGGGACGGTTCCGCTGGCTTTCGGCGCGTGGACACGCGTGCGTTCGAGCGCCGGGCGGATCGCCTCGGCTGTTCCGGCGACCCTGCCGGAGGGGATCCCCGTGGATGCGCCGGGCGCCGCATCCACACCCGTCCTCCGGGGGGTTCCCGATGTACGTCTCGACGGCGTCTCGGCTCGCTGGCCGGGAGAGCCGTTCCCGGTGCTGCACGACATCGCCCTGCGGTTGCGCCCCGGCGAGCGTGTCGTGCTGACCGGGCCTACCGGTGCCGGAAAGACGGCGCTCGCCCATGTCCTCACCCGGCTGCTGGAGCACACCGGCGACTACCTTCTCGGCGACGTGCCGGTGCGCGAGTTGACGCAGGACGCGGTGCGGGAGGTGGTCGGGCTGGTCGAGCAGCGTCCGTACCTCTTCGACTCGGATCTCCGGCAGAACCTGCTCTTCGCGAAGGACACCGCGTCGGACGACGAGCTGCTCGACGTGCTCGGTCGCGTGGGACTCCGGGAGTGGGCCGTCGAGCGCGGCGGCCTGTCGGCTCCGGTCGGCGAGCGCGGTGCGCTGGTGTCCGGCGGGCAGGCGCAGCGGATCGCGCTGGCGCGCGCGCTGTTGGCGGACTTCCCGGTGCTCGTCGTCGACGAGCCGACCGCGAACGTGGACGCGGCCGCCGCCGAGGCGATCGTGCGCGACATCCTGGAGACGGCCGCGGCGGACGGCCGCACCGTGCTGCTGATCTCGCACACCGACGTGCCCGCCGAGCTCGTCGACCGGGTGCTCCGCCTCGAGGCCGGCCACCTCGTCCCCGCCTGAGGCGTTCCGCCCTGCGTCCGCGCGTTCCGCGTCCCGCGTACTACGCCGAGGTGCTCGTAGTTGCACCCCTGGGCGGCGTGTCGCCTGCAACAACGAGCACTTCGGCAGGTTGCGCGCTTCGCAAGCTCGCGCACCGCGGCTGGTCGCACACTCCGGTGTTCGGCGCATTCGGTGACGAGGTGCTCGTAGTTGCACCCTGGGCGGCGTGTCGCCTGCAACAACGAGCACCTCGGCAGGTTGCGCGCTTGAGCGGCGCCCTGCGCGTCCGGGCGCGCCGGGGACGGGCGCTACCGCACCGGGCGGGCGAGGGCCGCGAAGCGCGCCCGCCACGCGTCCGTCCGCGCGGGGTCGAGCGCGAGCGCCGGACCGTCCACCCAGGCGGTGACCGCCCGGATGCCGTGCAGCGCGTTGACCGCCCAGAGCACCGCACCATCCAACTCCGCCGGCCGCACCGCCTCCTCCTCGACCGGTACGCCGAGCGCCGCCGCGATCCCGCGTACGGTTCGTGCGGCGACGCTGTCCACCCGGGGCAGTGACAGCGGAGGCGCGAAAAGCGTCTCCCCGCGCCACCAGAGGAGCGCGGTGGTCGCGCCGTCCGAGACGCGTCCGCCGTCGAGGATCACGGCCTCCTGCGCCCCGTGCCGCTGCACCTGCTGCCGGAGTGCGGTGAGCCGGTCGATGTCCGGACCTTTCAGATGCGGCACGCGACGCGGATCGGTCTCGGCCGTCGCAACGACGAGCGTGCTCGTCAGCGGAGGCGCGGTCCGGAGGCGGAACCGCAGCCGCAGTGCGTCCCGTGCACGCACCAGTTCGAACCGCGGAAACCAGGCTCCCTCCGACGGAAGGGATGCGGTCCCCGCCTCCCAGAACGCGTCCAGCTCGCGGCGGTCGGGGAAGCCCTGCTCGCGTGCGGTCTCCAGGAACCGCCCCCGATGGAGGCCGAGCGCGAGCACACGTCCGTCCCGCACGAGGAACGAATCCGCCGCCAACAGCTCCGTCTCGACGAGCTCGCAGTCATCGCGGACGCGTAACTCGCCACCGGCCCAGTCGGCGAGGGTGCTGACCGGTTCGGTGCTGCGCGCGTCCATTCGCCTAGGCTAGCCCGGTGGTCCTCCCGCTCCGCGTGCAGCCCCTCGACACCTGGGTCGACCCGGCGGACGCGTTCGTCACGCTGTTCGGCGCTTCCGACGTGGATGCCGCATGGCTGGACAGCGGACCGGAGGCGGTGGACGGCCGGTCCTTCATCGGAACGGGGACCATCTCCGCAACGTCGTCCGTCGCCGACGGAACGGTGACCATCGGGGGAGTGACCTCGCCCGGAAACATTCTGGATGCGTTGCGCGACGATCTGACGGCGCGGCACCATGCCGAACCGTCCGGCCATCCCGTCGGATGGTGGGGCCGCTTCGGCTACGAGGCCGGCGCCGCGGCGGCCGGAGCGCCGGTCGCCGCGTCTCCTCGGAACTACCCGCCCGTCGATGCCGCATTCCTCCTCGTGGACCGCCTCCTCGCCTTCGATCACGCCGCCCGCTCCGTGGCCGTCGTGGCCCCCGACGACGCTGCCGGCCGCGCGTGGGCGGACGAGATCGTCCGCACCCTCGGCAGCCCCGCCACCCGCGACTCGGCGCGCCTCTACGAGTCAGCCCACCCCGTCCGCGAAGCGACAGCCCGCTGGCGTCACGACGACACCGCCTACCTCGCCGCCATCGACGCCTGCCGGGCCGCCATCCGCGCCGGCGACGCGTACCAGCTCTGTCTCACCAACCAGGCCACCGCTCACACCGTTGCCGAACCGCTCGCCGTGCACCTGCGCCTGCGCCGGGCGAGTCCGGCACCGTACGGCGGGTTCCTCCGCATCGCGGGGGAGTCGCTGGTGAGCTCGTCGCTCGAGGAGTTCCTCCGGTCGGAGGCGGAGGGAGGGGTTCGCAGGCGGCCGATCAAGGGCACGCGGCCGCGTGGCACGACGGTCGCCGCCGATCTCGAGCTCCGCGCCGAACTCGAGGCCAGCGAGAAGGAGCGCGCGGAGAACGTCATGATCGTCGATCTCATGCGCAACGACCTGGGGCGGGTCTGCGAGGTGGGATCCGTCGAGGTGACCCACCTGCTCGCGGTCGAGAGCTACGCGCAGGTGCACCAGCTGGTGTCCACCGTCGAAGGACGGCTCCGGGCGGGACTCACGACGATGGATGCGGTGGCCGCGTGCTTCCCGGCCGGGTCGATGACCGGAGCGCCGAAGCTGAGCGCCATGCGCATCCTGCATCGGCTCGAGAACGGCCCCCGGGGCGCGTTCGCCGGATGCTTCGGGTACCTCGCGCTCGACGGCACGGCCGACCTCGCGATGGTGATCCGCAGCATCCATTTCGCCGACGGTGTCGCCACGATCGGCGCGGGCGGCGGGATCACCGCGCTCTCCGTTCCTTCGGAAGAGCTGGAGGAGGTGCGGGTGAAGGCCCGGGCCCTGTTCGCTGCGGCCGGCCTCAGCGGCGAGACGGCCGGACCCGTCGGCGGGACGGCCGGCCCCACTGGCTGAGCGGCTCCGGCGAACTACGGCGGGAACGGACGGGACCGTGCCGAGGTTTAGTACGCTGGGAGTCCGGGCGTCTCGTCGCCCGACACTCTTCCGCGCCGCCGAAATCCCAGCCGCGGCGCGAGGCAACCGAGATTGAGAGTCACGTGGCACACGAGCACGACGCAGCCGGCAGCACGACAGCGAGCATCCCCCAGCCGACCAGCACCCGAGCAACCGTAGAGCAGGCGCCGGGCGAGCAGTACGACTTCGGCGCCATCCAGGACAAGTGGCTTCCGATCTGGGATGAGCTGCGCCCCTTCGCGACCGATGACCCGGCGGACAAGCGGCCGCGCAAGTACATCCTCGACATGTTCCCGTACCCGTCCGGCGACCTGCACATGGGCCACGCCGAGGCGTATGCGCTGGGCGACGTCGTCGCGCGCTACTGGCGGCAGCAGGGCTTCAACGTGCTGCATCCGATCGGATGGGACGCTTTCGGCCTGCCCGCCGAGAACGCTGCGATCAAGCGAGGCCTCGACCCGCGCGGCTGGACGTACGACAACATCGCGCAGCAGAAGGCCAGCATGCGCCGCTACGCGCCCAGCTTCGACTGGGACCGCGTCCTGCAGACCTGCGACCCGGCGTACTACCGCTGGAACCAGTGGCTGTTCCTGAAGCTGTACGAGAAGGGCCTGGCGTACCGCAAGGCGAGCCAGGTCAACTGGTGCCCGTTCGACCAGACCGTGCTGGCGAACGAGCAGGTCGTGAACGGACGCTGCGAGCGTTGCGACAACCTGGTCACCAAGAAGAAGCTGACGCAGTGGTACTTCCGCATCACCGACTACGCCGACCGTCTGCTGGACGACCTGAACCAGCTGGAGGGCGCCTGGCCCTCGAAGGTCATCTCGATGCAGCGCAACTGGATCGGGCGTTCCACCGGCGCGGATGTGACCTTCCGCATCGAGGACCGGGATGAGCCGGTCACCGTCTACACGACCCGTCCGGACACGCTGTACGGCGTGACGTTCATGGTGGTCGCCCCCGACTCCGACCTGGCCGCCGAGCTCATCGAGGGCGCGCGTCCCGAGGTCCGCAAGCGCTTCGACGACTATCTGGATGTGGTGCGCGGCACCACCGAGATGGACCGGCTCAACACCGAGCGCGAGAAGACGGGCGTCTTCCTGGAGCGGCACGCGGTGAACCCGCTGACGGGGGAGCGCATCCCGATCTGGGCCGCCGACTACGTGCTGAGCGACTACGGCCACGGCGCGATCATGGCCGTGCCGGCACACGACCAGCGCGACCTGGACTTCGCGCGCGCCTTCGACCTGCCGGTCCGGATCGTCGTGGACACCACGCAACCCGTGACGGGCGCGATCCCGGTGATCCACACGGACCCGGAGACCGGCGAGCCGATCCTGCCCGAGGAGGCGGCGCTCGAGAGCCCGGCCGAGACCGGCGTGGCACTGACGGGCGAGGGCCGCCTGATCAACTCGGGGCCGTTCGACGGTCTGAGCAAGTCGAACGCCATTCGTCGCGTGACGGAGGCGCTGCAGGCATCGAAGCTGGGGGCGCCGGCGAAGAACTTCCGCCTGCGCGACTGGCTGATCTCGCGCCAGCGGTACTGGGGCACGCCCATCCCGATCATCCACTGCGAGCAGTGCGGCGAGGTCCCGGTCCCGGAGTCGGAGCTGCCCGTGGAGCTGCCGCCCGCGGAAGGCCTGGACCTGCAGCCGAAGGGCACCAGCCCGCTGGGTGCGGCGACCGACTGGGTCAATGTGTCCTGCCCGACCTGCGGTGGCCCGGCGAAGCGCGACACGGACACCATGGACACCTTCGTGGACAGCTCCTGGTACTTCCTGCGCTTCCTCTCGCCGCAGGACGACACGCAGGCGTTCGACCCGCGCGAGGCCGAGAAGTGGGCCCCGGTCGACCAGTACGTGGGCGGTGTGTCGCACGCCATCCTCCACCTGCTGTATGCGCGCTTCGTGACCAAGGTGCTGTTCGATCTGGGGTACATCAGCTTCACGGAGCCGTTCACGGCGCTGCTGAATCAGGGCCTGGTGCTGATGGACGGGTCGGCGATGTCCAAGTCGCGCGGCAACCTGGTGAAGCTGTCCGAGCAGCTGGACGAGCACGGCGTGGATGCAGTGCGCCTGACGATGGCGTTCGCGGGACCGCCCGAGGACGACATCGACTGGGCGGACGTGTCGCCGTCGGGCAGCGCGAAGTTCCTGGCACGCGCGTGGCGCATCGCGGACGACGTGACGAGCGCTCCGGACATCGTGTGGAAGACCGGCGACCCGGCCCTGCGTCGGGTCACGCACCGCTTCCTGGCGGATGCGCCGGGTCTCGTGGAGTCGTTCAAGTTCAATGTCGTGGTCGCCCGCATGATGGAGTTGGTCAACGCGACCCGCAAGGCGATCGACAGCGGCGTGGGTCCCGCGGATGCTGCCGTGCGCGAGGCCGCCGAGGTGGTCACGATGGCGCTGAACCTGTTCGCGCCGTACACCGCCGAGGACATGTGGAGCAAGCTCGGCTACGAGCCGTCGGTGGCGCTGGCGCAGTGGCGGAAGCCCGACCCGACCCTGCTGATCGAGGAGTCCGTCACGGCAGTGGTGCAGGTCGACGGCAAGGTCCGCGACCGGCTCGACGTGTCGCCGAAGATCTCGTCCGACGAACTGGAAGGGATCGCCCGCGGATTGGATGCGGTGCGCCGGTCGGTCGGCGACCGCGAGATCGTGAACGTGATCGTCCGCGCCCCGCGCCTGGTGAACATCGCGACGAGACCGCGCGGCTGAGGCCATGCGAGAGCGCCGGGTAGTCGTCCACAGCCCGGCGCTCTCGCTGCTTCTCCACTGATTCGTTCGTTTCCGGCCGTCGGATCGCCGTGATTCCTACCGTGGAGGGATGCGACACCACGCCGACCTCCCCGCCGTAGACCCGCCAGACGCGGCTCCTGACGGACGCGCATCCCGGCGTCTGCGCGTGGGTGTCGGTGCGGCGGTGGTGCTGCTCATCGTCGCCGCCGTGGTGGCCGTTCTCGTTTCGGCTACCGCGCAGCGTGGCACGTCGGTCGGGGTTCCGACGGGCTTCGGCGGTTCGTTCTCGCCGTCCGCGCCTCCGTCGGGCGTGCCTGTGCCGAGCGGCTCGCCCCGGGGAAGCATCCTCGTGCACGTCACAGGCGCCGTTCGCACGCCCGGTCTCGTCTCGCTCGGCCCGGGGGCGCGGGTCGTGGATGCGGTGGCCGCGGCGGGCGGCATGGCGGACGATGCGGACCCCGCGGCGATCAACCTCGCGCGACCGGTGGCCGATGGAGAGCAGTTGATGGTCCGCCGGGTGGGGGAGTCGCCCGAGGGCGGCGCCGGGGTCACGGGCGCGGAAGGCTCCGGCGCGGCGCCGGTCGCTGGACCCGTGAATCTCAACACGGCGAGCGCAGCCGAGCTGGAGACACTGCCGCGCATCGGCCCCGCGCTTGCGCAACGCATCCTCGACTGGCGGCAGACCAACGGCCGGTTCGCGCAGGCGTCGGACCTGTTGAAGGTCTCGGGTATCGGTCAGAAGCTGTTCGACGGCCTCAAGGATCGGCTGGTGGTCTGATGCCGGACCTCCGGCTCGCGCTCCCTGCGGTGGCAATGTGGATCGCGTGCGCCGTGCTGATCGGCGCGCCGCAGTTGGCATCCATCGTCGCGATTCTCACGGCGGTGGCCGCGGCGGGTACCCTCGCCGGCCTCGGCATCGTGTCCATCGCGATGCGGCGTCGGCGGCTCGCTGCCTTCCTGCCGCTGATCGCAACGCTGCTGGCAGCCATCGCCCTCGGATCGGCGATCGTGGCGGCGCAGGCTCCCGGCCGCCTCTCCGCCGGCCTGGACGCCGCGGCCGACCACTCCGAGCAGGCGCAGGTGCTCGTTCGCGTGGAGAGGGCGCCGCAGCGGAGGGGCACCGGCTTCGGAGGAGAAGCGCAATGGGCGCTCCGCGGCCGCACGGTCGGAGACACGGCTTCGATCCCGGTGTCCCTCCAATTCGGCGGGAGCGAGCAGGAGGCGCGCGGCGACGCCCTGGGCGCCGTCCTCCGGGTCAGCGGTGCTGTGCAGCGGAACGAGCCAGGAGAGGCGACGAGCTACACGATTCGTGCCAGCGGCCGGCACGCCGTCGCACACGTCGAACAGCCACCGCCGTGGCTGTCGTGGGCGGCAGCGATGCGAAGCGACTTCGCGGCAGCTGCGGCCACCACCGCCGGCGATGGCGGAGCGCTCCTGCCCGGTCTCGCCATCGGCGACGAGACGGCTGTCTCTGCGGAGTTGGACGCGGCGATGAAGGCCTCATCGCTCAGTCATCTCACAGCGGTGTCTGGCGCGAACTGCGCCCTGGTGATCGCTCTGGTCTTCGCTCTGGCGCGCCTCATCGGGTTCGGCCGTCGCGCACGGGTCGTCGCCGCCGCGCTTGCCCTGCTGGGCTTCGTGGCGCTCGTCGGACCGGGCGCGAGCGTCATCCGGGCCGCCGCGATGGCGGCGGTGCTCCTCATCGGACTGGCGCGCGGGCGTCCAGCCGACGGCGTGCCGGCCCTCTCCCTCGCACTGATCGTGCTCGTGATCCACGATCCGTGGCTCGCCCGGGACTACGGTTTCGCTCTCTCCGCCCTGGCGACCGCAGGCCTGCTCGTGCTGGCCGGTCCGCTCGGCAGGATGTTCGCCCGCTGGATGCCACGCTCGCTCGCGCTGGCCGTGGCCGTTCCCACTGCGGCTCAACTGGCGTGCCAGCCGGTCCTCATCCTGCTGACGCCGACCATCCCTCTCCTCGGGATACCGGCGAACCTGCTGGCGGAGCCCGCCGCACCCCTGGCGACGATCCTCGGGTGCCTGGCCTGCGCCGTGCTTCCGTGGGCGCCGGGCCTCGGCGATGCGATCGTCCGGCTCGCGTGGATTCCGTCGGCCTGGATCGCACAGGTGGCCTCCTTCGCCAGCAGCTTCCCTGGTGTGGCACTTCCCTGGGCACCGGGATTGCTCGGCGTCCTGTTGAGCGCCGGCATCCTCGTAGCCGTGGCCGTGCTCGTCCTGGCCAGGGGCGCACCGCGCGCGGTGTCGGCGACGGCGATCGTGGCGCTGTGCGCAGGTGCCGTCGTCTATGTCGGCGCCCTGGGCGGAGGTGTCGCTGGCCGCGCCCTCGCGATCCCTGCGGATTGGCAGATTGCGGCCTGCGATGTCGGTCAGGGTGACGGACTCCTGCTGCGCGACGGGGATGCGGTCGGCATGATCGATGTCGGGCGGAAGCCCGGGCCGGCGGCCGCCTGCCTCGATCGCCTCGGCATCACCCGGCTGGACTTCCTGCTCCTCACCCACTTCGATGCGGACCACGTCGGGGGAGTGGCCGGTGTCGCGTCCAGGGCGCAGCGCGCCATCGTCCAACGCCCGGTGCGCGATGCCGACGAGCGCACGCTTGGCATCCTTCGTTCGGCCGGCGTTCCGATCGAGCAGGGCCACGCGGGACTCTCCGGTCGTCTCGGGGAGCTGACTTGGCGACTCCTCTGGCCGCCGGGGCCCGGTGAGACACCCGCAGGAATGGACACCGGCAACGCGGGCAGCCTCACGGTCGAGGCCGAGGGGAGGGGCATCCGCGCGATCTTCCTCGGCGACCTCGGAGAGGAGGCGCAGGACGCACTGCTCGCCACCGGCGCGGTCCGTCCGGTCGATCTGGTGAAAGTCGCCCATCACGGCTCGGCGGACCAGAGTCCGGCGTTCTATCGAGCGCTCGGCGCGCGCCTCGGGCTGATCTCCGTCGGCGTGAACAACGGCTACGGCCATCCGACCCGGCGTGCACTCCAGATCCTCAGGGACGGCGGCACCGCGATGGCCCGCACCGACGAGCAGGGGCTGCTGCTCGTGTCGCCGGGGTCGCCGGGCATGAGTGTCTGGAGCGAACGGCAGGCCGCGGACACTGCCGGTGGTCGCCTCTATCCTGGATACGAACGAGGAGGAACGTGGCGACCAGAGGCAGCAGCAGAAGCGGTGCGTCCAAGACCCGCGCCGCCGCAAGCGCGATCCCGCAGGTTCCGTGGAACCAGGTGCGCGCGGCACCCGTGGTTCTCGTCACCGGAGCGGAAGCGTTCCTCGCCGAGCGGGCGATCCGGACGCTGCGGGACACGCTCAAGGCTGCTGATCCCAGCCTCGAGATCAGCGACCTGCACGCGGGCGACTACGCACCCGGAGAACTGCTCACCCTCGCGAGCCCCTCCCTGTTCGACGAGCCGCGGCTCATCCGCGTGGAGGCCGTCGAGAAGTGCAACGACGCGTTCCTCGCCGACATGCTCCGCTACCTTG
Source organism: Leifsonia sp. (assembly GCA_051962155.1). Lineage (GTDB taxonomy): Bacteria > Actinomycetota > Actinomycetes > Actinomycetales > Microbacteriaceae > Leifsonia. The sequence goes on from JBQCCO010000068.1 coordinate 35,650, forward strand.
AAGAACCGGCCGACGGCACCGTCGTCACCCTCCGGCACGGCGGCGGTGTGCGCGGCAAGAAGCTGCTCGACGCGATCCGGGCCGGTTCTGGCGGCGGGATCGAGGTGGTGTGCGCCGAACTGAAGAAGGACGCGGAGAAGTACGACTTCGCACAGGCGGAGTTCGCCGCGGCCGGGCGCAAGGTCACACCGGGCGCGCTCCGCGCGATCACGTCGGCGTTCTCCGACGATCTGGCCGAGCTCGCGGCGGCATGCCAGCAGCTGCTGTCCGACTCGGCCGAGCAGATCACCGAGGCGACCGTCGACAAGTACTACAGCGGGCGGGTCGAGACGAACGCGTTCCAGGTGGCCGACGCTGCCATCGCGGGGCGCCACGGAGAGGCGCTCGTCACGATGCGTCACGCTCTCGCATCCGGGGCCGATCCGGTGCCGATGGTGGCCGCATTCGCGAGCAAACTCCGCACCATGGCCAAGATCTCCGGCTCTCGTGGCGGCTCCGGCCAGCTGGCCCAGCAGTTCGGCCTTGCCCCCGGGCAGGTCGACCGCGCACGCCGCGACCTTCAGGGCTGGACCGAGGACGGCCTCGGCCGCTGCATCGAACTGCTCGCCGAGACCGACGCCAATGTCAAGGGCGGCGGCCGAGACCCCGTCTTCGCACTGGAGCGCATGATCCGGATCATCAGCGCCCGCGGCCGCGACTGAGGGCTGGTCTGGCAGCGCCGCAACTGCGACTGAGCGCGCCCGCGGCCGCGACTGAGGGCACCTGCGGCCGCGGCCGCGGCTGAGCACAGGTCCGTCCGCGCCCGCACATGCAGCGAGCCCCCGCTCGGACCGATGGTCCGAAACGGGGGCTCGCTAGCGGCGCGGGACAGGGCCCGCGGACGGTCGCTGCTTAGAGCGCGGCGACCTGCTTGGCGATGGCCGACTTGCGGTTCGCCGCCTGGTTCTTGTGGATGACGCCCTTGCTGGCCGCCTTGTCGATCTTCTTGGCGGCGAGACGCAGCGCCGCGGTCGCCTTCTCCTTGTCGCCGGCGACGACGGCCTCACGGGTCGCGCGGATGGCGGTCTTGAGCTGGCTCTTGACGGCCTTGTTGCGCTCCTGCGCCTTCTTGTTGGTGCCGTTGCGCTTGATCTGCGACTTGATGTTTGCCACGAGTGGTCACTTTCGTTGTGGATGAGTTAGGGATGTGCCGCTCAGCGGAGAGGGCGCCTTGCGGCGTTTCGTGCGGACACATCCACACGCAAGCCAACAAACAACATTACCAGCGACGACCCGGTCCCGGCAAAACGATGCATATTTCCGGGGTGCGGCTGCTACACGCGTGCCGGCGCGTACGAGCCGACGAGCAGTTCTTCGAGCAGAGCGGGACCGTTCGGCTCCCAGCCGAGGTCGATGCGGGGCTTGATGCCGCGCGACTGCTGGTCGAGCAGCAGCGCATCGGCGAGCAGTGCGCCGAGACGGGACCGCGTCTCCTCCACCGACTCGGGCAGCACGCCGCTGGCCACATCGGCGGCCTGCGCGGCGACCTCGCCCAGCTCGCGCACGGTCGGGTTCTGCCCGCCGGCGCCGATGTACGTCTCCCCGGCCGGGCTGTGCTCCAGCGCGAGCACGTACAGCGCCGCGAGATCGTCGACGTGCACGGTCGCCCAGCGCTGCGAGCCGTCGCCGATCAACCGCAGGGCCGGGATCGCACCATCGGCGCGAGGCGCTTCCACGATCAGGTTCGGCAGTCCCTTGCCGTGCCCGTAGACGATGGACGGAACGACCACGATGCCGCGGACGTCGCTGGCGCCGAGGACCGCGCGCTCACCGCTGGTACGCCAGGCGGTGATGGCCGGCGGATGGGCCGGCGCGTCCTCGGTGATGTCGTCGTTGGAGCCGTACGTCCAGATGCCGCCGGTGTGGACGAACGGCTTGCCCGAGCCCGCGAGGCCCGCCAGCACAGCGGGGACGAGCACGGCATCCACCTCCCGGGAGGACGCCAGGTGGATGACGCCGTCCGCCTCCTGTGCGGCGCGCTGGACGAACGCTGCGTCGCCGGCGTCTCCCACCAGCGGGGTGGCGCCCGCGGCCTGGACGGCGTCCGCCTTTTCCTGGTCGCGGACGAGAGCGGTGACGGTGTGGCCCTCGTCGAGGAGCCGGGGCAGGACGGAGGTTCCGATGAAGCCGGTCGCGCCGGTGAGGAGAACGTTCATGTCGTCCACAACGCGACGACGCCGCGGACATTCCCCAGATCTCCCGCTCCGGAAGGCGGGCTTCCTGTCCCGCGTAGGCTCGATCCATGACCAGCACTAGCATCGCCATCGTCAACGGTTATGTCGTCCCCGTGGCCCAGGAGCCCATCGAGAACGGCGTCGTCCTCATCCAGGACGGTGTCATCCGAGCGGTCGGCGCGGCGAGCGATGTCACAGTGCCGGACGGCGTGACCGTGGTGGATGCGGCGGACCGCTGGGTGCTCCCCGGCTTCATCGAGGCGCACGGCCACGTCGGTATCCACGAGGAGGCGAACGGGCCCGCCGGCGACGACACCAACGAGATGACGACGCCGAACACGGCAGCGGTCCGGGCGATCGACGCGATCAACATCGACGACGAAGGATTCCGGGACGCGCTCTCCGGAGGCGTCACGTCGGTCGTCGTCAAGCCGGGGTCGGGCAACCCCATCGGCGGGCAGACGGTGGCCATCAAGACCTGGGGCGGCCGGACCATCGACGAGCAGGTGATCCACGAGGCGGTGAGCGTCAAGTCGGCGCTCGGCGAGAATCCGAAGCGGGTGTACGGAGCCAAGAACGTCACGCCGAGCACCCGGCTGGGTGTGGCGATGGTCATCCGCGAGGCATTCGTGGCCGCGCAGAACTACCGGGCGAAGCGCGATGACGCCCTCCTGGAGGGCAAGCCGTTCGATCGCGACCTGGCGCTGGAGACGCTCGTGCGCGTGCTGGACGGCGAGCTGGCGTGGGATCAGCACACGCACCGCCACGACGACATCGCCACGGCTCTGCGGTTGGCTGACGAGTTCGGCTACCGTCTCGTGGTCAACCACGGGACGGAGGCGCACAAGATCGCCGATGTTCTGGCCGAGCGCGACATCCCCGTCATCTTCGGCCCCATGTTCACCTCGCGCTCGAAGGTCGAGCTGCGCGACCGAGCCATCGCGAACCTCGCGACGCTGGCGAAGGCGGGCGTCCGCGTCGCCATCACGACGGACCACCCGGTCGTGCCGATCAACTTCCTCGTGTACCAGGCCGCCCTCGCCGTGAAAGACGGACTGCCGCGCGAGACGGCGCTGGAAGCGCTGACCGTCAACCCGGCCGCATTCCTCCGCCTCGACGACCGTGTCGGCTCGTTGACCCCCGGCCTCGACGGCGACGTGGTGATCTGGTCGGGCGATCCGCTGGACGTCACCTCCCGGGCCGAGCGCGTCTACATCGGGGGCGCCGAGGTCTTCCGCTGGGAGGACGGCCAGGGCCGCGTCGTGGAGCGCGCCGAGCGGTTCGCCTGAGCGGGCGACGCCCAGCCGCTGGGGTTCATGGGAGAATGGCCGGACGATGTCACCACGAGCTCTCCAGGCCCTCGAGCCCGCCGCGACCGACCCGGCCTCCCTCCGCAATTTCTGCATCATCGCCCACATCGACCACGGCAAGTCGACCCTGGCCGACCGCATGCTGCAGATCACCGGTGTGGTATCCGACCGGGACATGCGTGCCCAGTACCTGGACCGGATGGACATCGAGCGCGAGCGCGGAATCACGATCAAGAGCCAGGCCGTCCGCATGCCCTGGGAGGTCGACGGCCAGCCGTTCGCCCTCAACATGATCGACACGCCCGGCCACGTCGACTTCACGTACGAGGTCTCGCGGTCCCTCGCGGCCTGCGAGGGCGCCATCCTGCTGGTGGATGCAGCACAGGGCATCGAGGCGCAGACCCTCGCCAACCTCTACCTGGCCCTCGAGAACGACCTCACCGTCATCCCGGTCCTGAACAAGATCGACCTGCCCGCCGCAGACCCCGAGAAGTACTCGCAGGAGCTCGCCAGCCTCATCGGCGGCCGCCCTGAGGACGTGCTGCGCGTGTCCGGCAAGACGGGGATGGGCGTCGAAGCGCTCCTCGACCGGGTCGTCGCCGAGATCCCGGCGCCGGTCGGCGTCGCCGACGCGCCGGCCCGCGCGATGATCTTCGACTCCGTCTACGACAGCTACCGAGGCGTGGTCACCTACGTGCGCATGGTCGACGGAAGCCTGAAACCGCGCGAGCGCATCCAGATGATGTCCACCAGGGCCACCCACGAGATCCTCGAGATCGGTGTCTCCTCGCCCGAGCCGACTCCCTCCCAGGGGTTGAGCGTCGGCGAGGTCGGCTACCTGATCACCGGGGTGAAGGACGTCCGCCAGTCCAAAGTCGGCGACACGATCACGACGGCGTCGAAGCCCGCGACCCAGGCGCTGCCCGGTTACACGGAACCGAAGCCGATGGTCTTCTCGGGCCTGTACCCGATCGACGGCAGCGACTACCCCGAATTGCGGGAGGCCCTCGACAAGCTCAAGCTGTCCGACGCCGCACTGGTCTACGAGCCGGAGACCTCCGTGGCGCTCGGATTCGGATTCCGCTGCGGCTTCCTCGGCCTCCTGCACCTCGAGATCATCACCGAGCGCCTGTCCCGCGAGTTCGGCCTCGACCTGATCACCACGGCGCCGAGTGTGATCTACGAGGTCACGACCGAGGACAAGAAGACCGTCACGGTGACCAACCCGAGCGAGTTCCCGGGCGGCAAGATCGAGAAGGTCGAGGAGCCGGTGGTCAAGGCCGCCATCCTCGCGCCCAAGGACTACGTCGGCGTCATCATGGAACTGTGCCAGAGCCGCCGAGGTTCGCTGCTCGGCATGGACTACCTCGGTGAGGACCGCGTCGAGATCCGCTACACCATGCCCCTCGGGGAGATCGTGTTCGACTTCTTCGACCAGCTCAAGTCCAAGACCGCGGGCTACGCCTCCCTCGACTACGAGCCGTTCGGCGAGCAGGCCGCAGACCTCGTGAAGGTGGACATCCTGCTGCAGGGCGAGACGGTGGATGCGTTCAGCGCGATCGTGCATCGCGACAAGGCCTACGCCTACGGCACCATGATGGCGTCGCGTCTGCGGGAGCTCATCCCGCGCCAGCAGTTCGAGGTCCCCATCCAGGCCGCGATCGGCGCCCGGATCATCGCACGCGAGAACATCCGTGCGATGCGCAAGGACGTCCTCGCCAAGTGCTACGGCGGCGACATCACCCGAAAGCGCAAGCTGCTCGAGAAGCAGAAGGAGGGCAAGAAGCGCATGAAGATGGTCGGCCGCGTCGAGGTCCCCCAGGAGGCGTTCATCGCTGCCCTCTCCGGCGACACGGAGAAGAAAGAGAAGAAGTAGGCGAAGGAGGCGACTAACCGCGTCGGTACGCGTTCACCACGACACCCGACGCCAGCCGTCGCGAGTCGCGGAGCGTGAGCCGCGACCGGGGGAAGCCGTTCCCGAACAGCTTCTTGCCGGTCCCCAGCACCAGCGGATAGACGCAGAGCCGGTACTCGTCGATGAGGTCGTGCTCCGCGAGGGTGCGCACCAGCTCGGTGCTGCCCCAGATCCGGATCTCGCCGCTCACCTCGGTGCGCACGCGCGAGACCGCGCCGGCGACGTCCGGCCCGAGCAGGTACGAGTTCTTCCAGGCCAGCTCGCCGAGCGTGCGGGACGCGACGTACTTCGGTATGCGGTTGTACCGCTGCGTCAGCTCTCCCTCGAGCCCTGGTGCCGCCTCGTCCCAGACACCCCAGGAGCCGGCGAAGATGTCGTAGGTCTTGCGGCCGAGCAGCAGCGCCTGCGTCCGGCGCTCCCACTCCCGGATCAACTCGCCGCCCCCCCCGGTGTCGTGCTGGGCGTCGTAGTCCATCGCCCAGCCGCCGAGCTCGAAGCCGCCCTCGCGGTCCTCGTCCGGACCCCCGCCGCCCTGCACGACGCCGTCGAGGGTGATGAACGCCTGCACCACGATCGTGCCCATTCCGGTCCTTCCTTCCCTACGAGTAGACCACCGGGAGCGACCGGACGGGAGACCCGTTTCGCTAACCCTCCCGAGATGACGGAAGATGAATACATGCGCCGCGCGACGTTCACCGACCAACCCGTCACGTACGGGGCGGTCGGCGGCACCCAGGCGGCCGACCTGCTCTACTACCCGCCCAAGGGATACAAGCCGCTCGAGCGCAGCATCCGGCTCGGCAGCGGCGACGAGCGCTTCGAGACGGCGGCGACCGCCCTGATGGCGTGGGGAGTGCAGAAGGGCAGCGGCATCCAGGTCACGAACGTGAACGAGGGCACCGGGGTCCAGTACGAGGGCATCGAGTTCGGCGCGGACGGCACGCCCGTCCGCATGCGCGAGAACCGGCCCGAGGAGGACGTGTTCTCGGACGACGGCACGCCCTTCGTTCGCAACGGGATGACGGCGGTGCTGAAGGTCCCGTTCGGTCCGTTCCGCGTCTCCGCGCCGATCCGGGTCGTGTACGTCATCGACGAACCGCGCCGGCGGGGGTTCGCCTACGGGACGCTGAAAGGGCATCCCGAGAGCGGCGAGGAGCTGTTCCTGGTCGAGCAGCACGACGACGGGACGGTGTGGTTCGTCGTGCGCGCGCTGTCCCGGCCCTCGAATGCGTTCTACCGGCTCGGCTCGCCGGTGCTGGGGATGATGCAGCGCCGGTACACCGCGAAGTATCTGCGCGCGCTGCATCCCGCGAGTTCCGCCTGATGCCCAGCATCCTCCCGCTCGGCGATCCGGCGCCCTCCGACGGCCTGCTGCCCGCGACCGCCGCCGACGGAGCGTCGGCGCGCGACTTCGGTGTGTACCTGCACGTGCCGTTCTGCCGCGTGCGCTGCGGGTACTGCGACTTCAACACCTACACCGCGACGGAGCTGCGCGGCGTCTCGCAGTCGGACTACGCCGGTCACGCCGTCCGCGAGGTGGAGTTCGCCTCCGGCGTCCTCCGCGACAGCGGCATCCCCGGGCGGCCGGTGTCGACGGTGTTCTTCGGCGGCGGCACGCCGACGCTGCTCCCGCCCGGCGACCTCGCGGCGATGCTCGTCGCGGTCCGGGACGCGTGGGGGCTCGCCGACGGCGCCGAGGTGACGACCGAGGCGAACCCCGACTCGGTCGACGCCGACGATCTCCGCCGCCTCGCAGATGCGGGATTCACCCGCGTGTCGTTCGGGATGCAGTCCGCTGTCCCGCACGTGCTGGCCACGCTGGAGCGCACCCACGATCCGGCGCGCATCCCCCTCGTCGTCGGCTGGGCGCGCGACGCCGGCCTGCAGGTGAGCCTCGACCTCATCTACGGCACGCCGGGGGAGTCGCTCGACGACTGGTCCCGGAGCCTCGACACGGCGCTCGCCTGCGAGCCCGACCACCTGTCGGCCTACGCGCTCATCGTCGAGCCCGGAACCAAGCTCGCCCGCCAGATACGCTCCGGGGAGGTCGCGGAGCCGGACGACGACCTCGAGGCGGACATGTACGAGGTGGCGGATGCGCGGCTCGCCGAGGCCGGCTACGGCTGGTACGAGGTGAGCAACTGGGCGAGGGATGCGGCACACCGCTCCCGCCACAACCTCGCCTACTGGCTGGGCCACGACTGGTGGGGGATCGGCCCGGGTGCGCACAGCCACGTCGGCGGCGTCCGCTGGTGGAATGTGAAGCATCCCGCCGCCTACGCCCAGCGCGTGCTCGCGGGGGAGTCGCCCGCCGCCGGCCGCGAGACGCTCGACGCCGAGACCCGCCGGGTGGAGCGGGTGCTGCTGCTCAGCCGCATCCGCGACGGGCTACGCACGGACGAGCTGGTCGACGCCGGCCGGCGCGAGGTCCCCGCCCTGATCGCCGACGGCCTCATCGACGGAAGAGCCGCCCTCAGCGGGTCGATCGTGCTGACCCTGCGGGGGCGGCTCCTCGCCGACGCCGTGGTGCGGCGCCTGCTGGCGGACGAGGCGGCCTGAGCCGCCCGCCCGACTAGCTCACGAACCGGATCGCGATCGGGTACGTGTAGTACTCGCCCTGGTTCGCCCTCACGGCGGCGATGATACTGAAGACGATGTCGATCACCCACGCCGCGAGGATGATGATGAATCCGACGAAGACGAGCGACAGGATGACCCCCACCACATAGGCGATGAAGATGGTGATCTGGAAGTTGAGCGCTGTCGCACTGTGCGCGCGCACGAAGGGCCCCCGGTCCTTCAGCACGAGGTAGCCGATCAGCGCCGGGATCCAGCTGAACAGGATGCCGCCCGCATGGATCAGCGTCGCCCAGAGCTTCTCGTCGGCCGGGCTCAGCTGGGGCTGGCCGCCGCCGTACGGCTGCTGCGGCGGCGGAGGCGGGGGTGTCGCGGACATGCGGGGGTTCTCCTCTGTACTGGCAACTCTGCTGGCAGCGCCGTGCGGGGGCAGGCGTGTTCGTCCGCACCAGCCTAGGGCGCTGGTCCACGGCGGGAGAAGACCCTGGGCGGGTTCGCCTTACTTGATGAACCGGAAGTTCATCGGGTAGCGATACGTCCCTCCGCTGTTCACGCGGACGAAGCCCAGGATCGAGAACACCAGGTTCAGGATGTACAGAGCCCACGGAATGAGCAGGCCGAAGATCAGATAGCCGATACCGAAGGTGAAGCTCCCGATGATGATCCCGATGATCTGCGACGCCACCCAGGCGATGATCCAGGTGATCTGCCAGTTGAGGGCTTCCTTGGCCTCCTGGTCGGTCAGGCGCCCGCGGTCCTTGAACACCAGCCAGATGATCAGGGACGGAAGGAACCACAGGATGCCGCCGAGGTGCGCGAACGACGCCCACTGCTTGTCCTGCGCCGGGTCGAGGGGGGCCGCCGCGGCGTAGGGCTGCTGCGGGCCCGCGGCCGGCTGCGCGTACGGCTGCTGGGGCGGGACGTTGGAGTACGGCTGCTGGGGTGGCACGTTGCCGGCCGGCTGCTGCGGCGGCACGCCACCGGGCTGCTGGGGAGGGACGCCTCCGGTCGGGTCGGAGGGCTGGTTCGGGTCTGTCATCGGCGGAACCCTTTCGTGATCGGTTACAACACTGTTGAACCGGTGCACATACGGTACTGCCGCCGTGTCTCAGGCAGCAATCACCTGGCGGGTGTTTCTGCGCGGTAGCATTGGCACTCAGGAACAGCGAGTGCTAATCGGTCGACGGGAGGCGGAGATGGTCTCAGAACGCAGCCTCGAAGTGTTGCGCGTCATCGTTCAGGATTACGTGGCGTCTCGCGAGCCGGTCGGGTCCAAGAGCATCGTGGAGCGGCACTCCTTCGGAGTCTCGGCCGCGACCATCCGCAACGACATGGCGCTGCTGGAGGAGGAGGACCTGATCGCGGCCCCGCACACCTCCTCGGGCCGCGTCCCCACGGACAAGGGCTATCGCCTGTTCGTCGACCACCTGGCCGAGATGCGTCCGCTCACCTCCGCGCAGCGGGCGGCGATCGAGACCTTCCTCGGGCAGTCGGCCGATCTGGATGATGTGCTCTCGCGAACCGTTCGGCTGCTGTCCCAGCTCACCAACCAGGTGGCGCTCGTGCAGTATCCCTCGGTGGCGCGCTCGCGCATCCGCCACATCGAGCTCGTCGCGATGTCGCCCCACCGCCTGCTCAGCGTTCTGATCACCGATTCGGGCGCCGTCGAGCAGCGGGTCATCGACCTGGGCTTCGATCTCGGCGACGAGGAGGTCGCGGAGATCCGCGGCGCGATCAACGGAGCGGCGGCCGGGCTCACTCTCGCCGAGGCGGCGGCGCGCCTGCGCGAGCTGCCCGGAGCGCTCACCGATCGCACGCGTCCGCTGGTGGAACCGGTGGCGAGCGCCCTGCTCGACCAGATCGCGGCCAACCGCCAGGAGAAGCTCGTCATGGCCGGTGCCGCCAACCTCGTGCGCACCGAGCTCGACTTCCCGGGAACCATCACGCCGGTGCTCGAGGCGATCGAGGAGCAGGTCGTCCTGCTTCGCCTCTTCGATGAGATGGCCACCGACCAGCACGGCGTCGCCGTGAGCATCGGGCGTGAGAACACGGGTTTCGGTCTGACGGAAGCCTCCGTCCTCTCCAGCGGTTACAGTGCTGCGGGATCGGATGTGGCCCGCGTGGGCCTGCTCGGTCCGCTCCGCATGGACTACTCCGGAAACATGGCGGCCGTCCGTGCGGTCGCCCGCTACCTCTCGCGGCTGCTCGGCGACCAGTAGGCCGCACGCCGCCGGCGAACACCACACGCAATCGAAAAGAAGAAGGAACAGCCCCACGTGGCCGACCACTACGAAGTCCTGGGCGTCGAGCGCGACGCCAGCCCCGACGAGATCAAGAAGGCGTACCGCCGCCTGGCGCGCGAACTGCATCCGGATGTGAATCCGAGTTCGGAGGCCCAGGAGCGGTTCAAGCTCGTCACGCACGCGTATGACGTGCTGAGCGATCCGCAGCAGCGCCAGCAGTACGACCTGGGCGACTCGCGCGGCTTCGGCGGGGCGGGCGGTGCCGACTTCGCCGGCTTCAGCGACAACTTAGAGACGTTATTCGGCGGGGGCGGGGGAGCGTCGCGCGGTCCGCGGTCCCGGCGCGAGCGCGGTCAGGATGCGCTGCTGCGCGTCGAGATCGACCTCGACGAGGTCATCTTCGGCACCCACCGCGATCTCGAGGTGGATACGGCTGTCGTGTGCGAGACCTGCAACGGCTCCTGCTGTCAGCCGGGCACCCGCCCGGTGACCTGCGACATCTGTCACGGCACGGGCAGCATCCAGCGGTCGGTGCGGTCACTGCTCGGCAACGTGATGACCTCGAGCCCCTGCGGCACGTGCCGCGGCTACGGCACCGTCATCGCGACGCCGTGCGTGACCTGCCAGGGGCAGGGACGCGTGCGGGCGCGCCGTACCGTTCCGGTCGACATCCCCGCGGGCGTGGACACCGGGCTCCGGCTGCAGATGCCAGGGAGCGGTGAGGCCGGACCTGCCGGCGGCCCGAACGGCGACCTGTACCTGGAGATCAAGGTCAAGCACCACGAGGTGTTCAGCCGCGACGGCGACGACCTGCTGTGCACCCTCGAGATGTCGATGACGGATGCCATCCTCGGCACCACCGCGACGGTGAAGGCGCTCGACGGCGACATCCGGCTCGAACTGAAGCCGGGGACGCAGTCCGCGGACATCGTGACGGTGAAGGATCGCGGCATCACGCACCTCCGGGGTACCGGGCGCGGAGATCTGCGGGTCGGCATCCAGGTGGTCACTCCGACGAAACTCGACCACAAAGAGAAGGAGCTGATCAAGAAGTTCGCGGCCGCTCATACGGCTGCGGAGCCGTCGCTCGCGCACTTCCAGCAGGGGCTGTTCGCGAAGCTGCGCGACCGGTTCCTGAACCTGTAGCCGTCGTGGCGTCCCTCTACCTGCGGGAGGATCTCGACGATGTCGAGGTCGGCGCCCGGCTGTCGCTGACCGGCGCCGAGGCGAAGCACGCGGCCGCCGTGAACCGGACGCGACCGGGGGAGTCGGTGCTGATCGGCAACGGCCGGGGTCTCGTCGCCTCCGGCGAGGTGCTCGTCGCGACCACGGGCGAGTTGACCATCGACGTGGAGGCGGTGTCGCGCGTCGAGCGCCCGGCGCCGTCGATCACGCTCGTCCAGGCGCTCGCCAAGGGGGACCGCGACGAGCTCGCGATCCAGGCGGCCACGGAGCTCGGGGTGGATGCGGTGGTGCCGTGGGCGGCATCCCGCTCGGTGTCCCGGTGGGAGGGCCCCAAGGTGGCGAAGGGCCGCGAGCGGTGGACGGCGATCGTGCGGGAGGCTGCGAAGCAGTCCATCCGCGCGTGGACACCGCAGGTGGGGGAGCTGGCGACGACGAAGCAGGTCGCCGCGCTGACCGCAGGCGCGCGGGTGCTCGTCCTGGAACCGGACGCGTCGGCGCCGCTGACGGGCGTCGTCCCGGACGGTCGCGACCTGGTGCTCGTCGTCGGTCCCGAGGGCGGGATCGCCCCGCAGGAACTGGCGGCCTTCCGCGACGCGGGCGCCGAGCTCGTGCGCCTGGGCGAGACGGTGCTGCGCAACTCCACGGCCGGCCCCGCCGCCCTCGCCGTCCTGAACGCCGCCCTCCGCCGCTGGTAACAGCTCCCGCGAATCACGAGCCCCACCCTCCAGCCCCACCCTCCAGCCCCACCGTCGAGTCCGCAGAGATTGCACGCCGCGACCCCTGAGACCGTGCAATCTCTGCGGACTCGATGGAGGGTCGGAGGGGGCGAATAGGATGGAGCCATGGAGGAACAGACGGAGCGCTCGATCTTCTCCCGCATCATCGCGGGTGAGATCCCGGCCGACGTGGTGTACGACAGCGATCGGCTGATCGCGTTCCGCGACATCGCGCCGCAGGCGCCGGTGCACCTGCTGGTCGTGCCGAAGACGGGGCGCTACCGCGACGTCGTGGAGCTCGCCGCCGGCGATCCCGCGCTGCTCGCGGAGCTCGTCGCGACGGCGAAGCAGCTGGCCGACGAGCATTCGGACGGCGATTTCCGTCTCATCTTCAACACCGGCGCTGGCGCGGGCCAGACCGTGTTCCACGTCCATGCCCACCTCTTGAGCGCCAACGATCGAGGTAGCAGCCTCGAGGAAGGATCCCTTGCCCAGCTCTGAATTCACCCCCGGACCGTCGAGCGCAGGGGAACCGGCCGCCGAAGCTCACCTGAGCGTCGACGGCGTCCAGATGGTCCGGCTCCTGGGCCCGCAGGACCGCTTGCTCACCACTCTGGAGCGTCAGTATCCGCTCGTGAACGTGCATGTGCGCGGCAACGAGATCACCCTGACCGGCGACCCGACGCAGGTCGCCGCGGCGCAGCGCCTCGTGGAGGAGCTGCTGCAGATGGTCCGCAACGGGCAAGAGCTGTCCCCGGCCGAGGTCACCAGCTCCGCCCGGATGCTCGGCACCGACCTCAAACTGAGCCCGTCGGACGTGCTGGGCCAGGCCATCCTCACCGCTCGCGGCAAGAGCATCCGCCCCAAGACGCTGGGTCAGAGTCAGTACGTCGACGCGATCGACCACAACACGATCGTCTTCGGCATCGGGCCGGCCGGAACCGGCAAGACCTACCTCGCGATGGCGAAGGCCGTCCAGGCGCTGCAGCGCAAAGAGGTCACCCGCATCATCCTGACCCGTCCGGCGGTGGAGGCGGGGGAGCGACTGGGCTACCTGCCCGGCACGCTGACGGACAAGATCGACCCCTATCTGCGGCCGCTCTACGACGCGCTCAACGAGATGATGGACCCCGACCTCGTCCCCAAGCTGCTCGCAGCCGGCACGATCGAGGTCGCGCCGCTCGCGTACATGCGCGGGCGGACGCTGAACGACTCGTTCATCATCCTCGACGAGGCGCAGAACACCACGCCCGAACAGATGAAGATGTTCCTGACGCGGCTGGGCTTCAACTCGAAGATGGTCGTGACCGGCGACATCACGCAGGTCGACCTGCCCAACGCGGCGAGCGGCCTCCGGCTTGTCACCCGTGTCCTGAACGACATCGACGACATCCACTTCACCCGCCTCACCAGCGAGGACGTGGTCCGGCACAACCTGGTCGGGCGCATCGTGGACGCCTACACCGAGTACGACGCGCGCCAGCAGGCCCGCCACTACGAGCGCGAGCAGGCGGCCGAGTTCGCCAATCGCGCTGAGCGCCGCGGCGCATTCCCGCGCGACCACCTCCCGAAGCGCCGATAGCCAGACGAGAGGGCCGCAGTGAGCATCGAGATCAACAACGAGTCGACCATCCCGGTGGATGAGGCCGCCCTGCAGCGGCTGGCGTCCTACGCCTTCGACATCCTGCACGTCCACCCGGACGCCGAGCTGGCGATCGTCCTCGTCGACGAGGCGGCGATGGAGCAGTTGCACGTGCAGTGGATGGACGAGCCCGGCCCGACCGACGTCCTCAGCTTCCCGATGGATGAGCTGCGCCCCGGCACCGAGGAGGAGCCGTCGCCCGCCGGACTGCTCGGCGATGTCGTGCTGTGCCCGCAGGTCGCGCAGGTGCAGGCCGAGACCGCCGGTCATTCCTTGATGGATGAGCTCCTGCTGCTGACGACGCACGGCATCCTGCACCTTCTGGGGTTCGACCACGCCGAGCCGGCCGAGGAGCGCGAGATGTTCGCGATCCAGCGCGACATCCTCGTCGGATTCGCGCGCTACGACCGACAGCGATAGGAGGCGGGATGCTGCAGGCGCTCTTCTTCGTCGTCGCGTTCCTGCTGGTGGCCTTCGGCGGTCTGATGGCCGCGGTCGACTCCGCCCTCGGCGTCCAGTCCCGCGGCGATATCGCCGACCTGGCGGAGACGTCCCGCGCGAAGACGTCGCTGCGCGCGATCGCAGACGACCCGGGCGCCTACCTCAATGCCGTCAGTTTCGCGCGCCTCCTTGCCGAGACGACCGCCGCCGTCCTGGTCACCCTCGCTTTCGAGCAGATCTTCGAGCAGTGGTGGCTCTCCCTCATCCTCGCCGCGCTGATCATGACCGCGGCCTCGTTCGTGCTGGTCGGGGTGAGCCCGCGCAGCGTCGGCCGCGCGAACTCGACGCTGCTGTTGCAGCTGACCGGCCCGCTGATCCGCTTCGTCCGGGTCGTGCTACGGCCCCACCCCCCACACCAAGTGGGGCTCCGCACCCCCAATAC
>JBQCCO010000069.1:0-5115 GCA_051962155.1 Leifsonia sp.
TCGAGCTCGGCAACCGTGGCTTCCTTGTTCGCCATGGCCTACTCCTCAATCTTCTTGTCGCACACCGCGGGAGCGGTGTGCCACCGCCGGCCCCTGGCAAAGAAAAAAGCTCCGGCACAGGGCACGGAGCTGGGACCGCAAGAATTCACGGAGTCTGCTTCACACACCTGCGCGGGCCCCACCTGAGTGGATCTTCGGTCGTGCACGCACGACAACCAGCGGTCTTTGGCTCCGTACAGGCTACGGGATGGGTGGCGTCGCGCGCAAATCCACTCACGCGGCCGTCGGCGCGGCCGTGGGCGAGGCCGTCGGCGCGAGCGGAAGCGTGACGGTGAACACCGTGTCCCCGGGCGCGCTGCTGACCGTCACCTCTCCGCCGTGCGCGTGCACGACGGCCTGGACGATCGCCAGCCCGAGCCCGGTCGACCCTGTGGCGCGGTTGCGCGAGCTGTCGCCGCGCGCGAAGCGCTCGAAGAGCGTGTTCTGCAGCTCGTCCGGGATGCCGGGGCCGTCGTCCGCGATCGTGACGACCGCCTGACGCGCGTCAGCATCCACCCGGAGTCCCGCGGTCACCTTCGTGCCCTCCGGCGTGTGGACGCGCGCGTTGGCCAGCAGGTTCATCAGCACCTGGTGCAGGCGCGGGGCGTCTCCGACCACCTCCACCGGCTCGTCCGGGAGGTCGAGCGTCCACTCGTGGTCCGGCCCGGCGGCGTGCGCATCGCTGACGGCATCGACCAGGAGCAGGGAGAGGTCGACCGGGTCGTGGTCGAGCTCACGCCCCTCGTCCAGCCGGGCCAGCAGCAGGAGGTCCTCGACGAGGGAGGTCATCCGGGTCGCTTCGGACTCGATGCGCCCGAGCGAGTGCGTGACGTCCGGCGGCAGGTCGTGCGGCGCCCGGCGGGTGAGCTCGGCATAGCCGCGGATGGAGGCGAGCGGCGTCCGCAGCTCGTGGCTGGCGTCCGCGACGAACTGGCGGACCTTCTGCTCGCTCGCCTGGCGAGCGGTCAGCGCCGAGGCCACGTGGCCGAGCATCCGGTTCAGCGCCGAACCCACCTTGCCGACCTCGGTGTGCTGGTCGGTGTCGGCCTCCGGCACGCGGACGGACAGCGCGACGTCGCCGCGGTCGAGTGGCAGGGAGGCGACCTGCTCGGCGGTGCCGGCCACGCGCTCCAGCGGCCGCATGGCGAAGCGGACCACGACGCTCGCCAGCAGGAAGGCGAAGACGAGTCCCGACAGGGTCACGAGCACGATCACGAGGGTCAGCCGGCCGACGGTCGCGTTCACGTCGCTGAGCGGGAGCCCGATGATGACGCTGTCGCCGTTGCCGAGCTCCGCGGCGGCGATGCGGTAGGAACCGAGGGAGGGGCCGAGATCGACGGTCCGCGGCCGCTCGTCCGCCGGGACGCTGAGGAGCGCCAGACCGTCGATGGTGACCTGCTTGGGGCCGAGCGGCTGATTCGTCGACGACGTCGGCCGGTCGGCGAGGATCACCGGCGGGAACAGCAGACCGCCGTCCGAGCTCCGGACGGCGCCGAGGGTTCCCGTCGGCTGTCCCGGCGTCTGCACGACCCCGGCGGCCTCGGGCACGGTGGGACCGCCGCCGTTGATTCGGTCGGCGGCGTGCTGCCCGCGGATGAGCGCCGAGGTGAGCTGGGCATCCAACCGCTGCATCAGGTAGTTCTGCAGCGCGAACACGCTGACCGTCCCGATCACCGCGCCCAGCACCGCGAGCATCGCCACGACGACGAGCACGACCCGGCTGCGGAGCGTCCACGAGCGGATCGGCCGGAGGTGCGGGAACCGGCTCGCGGTCGGCGTGCCCGCCGGCGTCTCGGTCTTCGGGGGGCCCGCGATGCGGGCGGAGGTCATTGCGCAGCCTTCACCATGTAGCCGGCGCCGCGGACGGTGTGGATCATCGGGGTGCGACCTGCGTCGATCTTCTTGCGCAGGTAGGAGATGTAAAGCTCGACAACGCTGGAGGAGCCGCCGAAGTCGTAGCTCCACACCCGGTCGAGGATCTGCGCCTTGCTCAGCACGCGCCGGGGATTGCGCATCAGGAAGCGCAGCAGCTCGAACTCGGTGGCGGTCAGCTGGATGGGCTCTCCGTTGCGGTGCACCTCGTAGCTGTCCTCGTCGAGCACCAGGTCGCCGACGATGAGCACCGGGTCCTCGTGGTCGGCGACCGCAGCGCGCGAGCGGCGCAGCAGTCCCCGCAGGCGCGCGACCAGCTCTTCCAGGCTGAAGGGCTTCGTGACATAGTCGTCGCCGCCGGCGGTGAGCCCCGCGATCCGGTCGTCGAGCGAGTCCTTCGCGGTGAGGAAGAGGACGGGCGCCTCGTTGCCGTCGGCGCGCATCCGCGACAGAACCTGGAGGCCGTCGATGTCGGGGAGCATGATGTCGAGCACCACGACATCGGGCTTGAACTCGCGCGAGAGCTGGAGCGCCTGCTGGCCCGTCGACGCGGTCTTGACGTCCCAGTCCTCGTAGTGCAGGGCCATCGCCAGCAGGTCCGTCAGGGTCGCCTCGTCGTCCACGACGAGCACACGGATGGCGCTGCCGTCGGAGCGGCGCAGGAGGGACCGGGGCTGGCTGGAGGAGCCGGAGGCGGTACGCGCATTGATCGTCACCTTTCCCATTATGAGGCGGCGGATGGATGCCCTCTTTGTGAAACCTATGAAGTGTCTGAGCGCCCTGACGTTGGAAGGATCCGCTTGAACCGTGTGAGGAGGAGCGCTGCCGCCAGGGGGACGAGGACCGCCGCGAGGAGCATCCATTTCGGTTGCGCGGAGTATTGCTTCAGCTCCCAGATGACCAGGCTGTGGCTGAGAACGACGACGGTCGCCGTCCCGGCCACGGCAAGAACCGCGGGCACCGCCCACCGGGGCAGCCGGATGCTGCTCGCCGTCAGGATGAGCGCGGCCACGAACAGGACAGAGAGAAGCGGCATCACGACAGGAGTGCCGAGGATCCCGTTCTTCAGGTCCGGGGGCGTCACGGGCAGCACTCCCGTGAGGATCACGGCGCAGCCCAGCAGGATCGGCCCGGTGAGGGCCGGGTGGCGGACCCGGCGCTGGAGGGCGGCGATCCCGCGACCGGCGATGACGAAGAAGAGGCAATACAGGCCTTGCCCGATGCTGAGCGGCAGGGCGGCGAGCCACGCCCCCGAGAAGGTCCCTGCGGCCAGTGCTCCCAGTGCCACCACGGCCTGCGGCCAGGCGGGCAGCCTGCCGACGGGGACGTACAGCAGCGCCGCGATGAAGAGCGCGCCGATGAACCAGAACGCTCCGAAGGGCTCGTGCCCGTTGTTCCCGCCTTCGAGAGCTCCGCCGAGGTCGGCGAAGCGGAGGCGGCCGACCGGGTTCGGGATGGCCATCGCGAGCGCACCGACCACCAGCAGCCAGCCCGCGTAGGGGACGACGAGGGTCAGCATGCGCGATCTCAGGTGGGCGCGAAACCGGCGTCCTGGTCGGAAGAAGTACCCGGTGAGGGCGAAGAACAGGGGTACGTGCCACGGGTACACCCACTGGTGCGCGACGGGCTGCGTGTAGACGTGGGCGAACACCACCGCGAGGATGCCGACGACACGCAGCGCGTCGATCGACGCATTCCGGGCGGTCGCATCCACGGTGGGACGCTGTTGCTTCTGAAGGGTCGTCTGTGGAGGTGGCAACGGCAGCACACCCTTAACGACGTGACCATCGCCAGGTTGTGACGTAAGTACCTCAAGCTCGATGCATGTGGCCCTCCTCCGACGGGGGGGTGGAGTACACGGCTGGCGCATAGCTTCGGCATAGCGACCCCTAAAACGCGGTGCTTAACCTCCGGCAAGAAGCTCATCCGAGACCACCACAGTTGGGAAGCCAATGTTCGGGACCTATCTGCGGCGAGAGTTGTTCAATCGCCGCAAGCAGACGATCATCATCGCGACGGGCATGGCCCTCGCGATCGCTCTCGTCATCATCGTCAACGCCGTCTCGGCCGGGGTCCGTCAGGCGCAGGAGAGCGTCCTGCAATCCGTGTACGGCGTAGGCACCGACATCACCGTCAGCCAGCCGGCCACCGCCCAGAACGCCACCGGCCTCCAGGGTCAGGGCGGAGGACCACGCTTCGACTTCGGCGCGGATTCCGGCACCGACACCGGAACCGCCCGGCAGGTCAACACCTCACGCCTGCAGGCGACGCGCGGCACAACCGTGATGAGCGCATCCACTCTGAGCACCGTGCAGAAGGTGCAGAACGTCGCCTCCGCGGCGGCAGTGCTGTCGCTCACGAACACCAGCTTCAGCGGCACGCTCCCGAACTTCCAGCAGTTGCGGCAGCAGCGCCAGAGCGGCCAGGCGGCCTCGCCCACGGCTCCTCCCACGGGCGGAGCCGACGGAGCGGGCGGCAGCTCGTTCACGGTCGACTCCTTCTCGGTCCTCGGGCTCAACCCGGCCGGCAAGTCCGTCGGCCCCCTGGCCTCCGTCACCCTGACGGGCGGCCGCAGCTTCACCGCCGCCGACTCCGGCAAGGATGTCGTCGTCCTGGACGCGAGCTACGCGAAGTCGGCGAGCAAGACCGTCGGCGACACCGTGACCATCGGCGGGACCGGATTCTCGGTCATCGGCATCGTCACCTCCACCGGCTCCGACTCCACCACCGCCGCCAACGCCTACATCCCGCTCGATGTCGCCCAGACGCTGTCCGGGCAGACGGGCAAGATCTCCTCGGTGTACGTGAAGGCCGCCTCCAGCGGAGACATCGACCAGATCAAGACGGCGCTCACGAAGTCCATCCCCGGAGCGACGGTCAGCACGCAGGCCGACCTGGCCTCCACGGTCTCCGGCTCGCTCGGCAGCGCCGGCGCGCTCATCGCGAACCTCGGCACGTGGCTTTCGGTCATCGTGCTGGCGGCGGCATTCCTCATCGCCATCCTGTTCACGATCTCGGGCGTCACGCGGCGTACGCGGGAGTTCGGAACGCTCAAGGCGATCGGCTGGTCGAACGGACGGATCGTCGGGCAGGTCGCCGGCGAGTCCGTGGTGCAGGGGCTGATCGGCGGGGTCATCGGCGTCGCGGTCGGCCTCCTCGGGGTGCTCGTGGTGAACGTCATCTCCCCCACCCTGACCGGGAGCA
>JBQCCO010000070.1:0-5771 GCA_051962155.1 Leifsonia sp.
CTGATCGGCACGTGGATCCCGCTGTTCGGCATGAACCTGTTCGGGTCGGCGTTCTACATCTTCCTGCAGCGGCAGTTCTTCATGGGGCTCCCGCGTGAGCTGTTCGAGGAGGCGCGTCTCGACGGCTCGATCTATTGGAAGCTGTTCACGAAGATCGACATGCCGCTCAGCATCCCGTCGTTCATCATCATCTTCCTGTTCGAGTTCCAGGCCAGCTGGAACAACCTCCAGGCTGCCCTGATCTACCTGAACGCGGGAGGCGTCGACGGCTTCACGGTCCCCCTCGGCATCTCCTACGCGATGACGACGTTCAGCCCGACGAACGGCGGACACGGCGACTACCAGTACGTCATGGTCGCCGCGCTCATCGTGACGTTGCCGATGCTGCTGCTCTTCGCCTTCGGGCAGCGGTACTTCATCGAAGGGGTCGCGTCGCAGGGCCGCAAGGGCTGAGTCCGCCCGGTAACGTTTAACCCCCTAGCGACGATTTCGCATCGAGCCGGCGGGTGGGAGGACCACCTGTTCCCGACTCGAAAGGCCGTCGTGGCATCCACTTCTCCTTCTCCCTCCCTGTTCGCGTCCCGCGACTTCCTGCTGCTGCTCGCCGGGCAGACCACGAGCCAGCTGGGCGCGCAGGTATCGGGCGTCGCCGTGCCCCTGCTCGCCGTTGTCACATTGCATGCGACCGCGCTGGAGGTCGGGATGCTCGGCGCAGCATCCACCATCGCGTTCGCCGTCGTCGGCCTCCCTGCGGGGGCATGGGTGGACCGGATCCGGCGGAGGTCACTTCTGATCGCGAGCGATCTCGCCCGGGCGGCACTCCTGGCGACCATTCCGCTCGCGGCCGTGTTCGGCATCCTGTCGCTGGGTCAGCTCCTGTTGGTGTCGTTGCTCGCCGGCGTCTCGCGCGTCTTCTTCGACGTGGGGTACCGCAGCTACCTGCCATCCGTGATCGGACGGGATCGGGTGCTCGCCGGGAACTCGTCGCTCGAGTTCGTGCGCGCATCCGGTCAGGTCGCCGGGCCCGCGCTCGGCGGGGTGCTCGTCACGCTCATCGGGGCGGCGTCCGTGCTGCTCGTGCAGGCCGGGACGTTCGTGGTGTCCGCCCTGTGCCTGCTCGGGATCAGGGCCCGCGAGGATGCGCCTGCGCCGTCCTCCGCCGGCCGGCCCCGGCGGATGCGCGAGGAGATCGCCGAGGGCCTGGGCTTCGTGTTGCGCTCACGGGTGCTGCGAGCGACCACCGTCGCGAGCGCGCTGGGCAACTTCTCGTTCGCGATCGCGTCTGCGGTCAACATGGTCTTCCTGTCCCGGACCCTCGGCCTGTCGCCCGCGCTGATCGGCGTGGTGATCGCCGTCGGATCCGTCACGGTCATGATCGGCGCCGCCTTCACCACCCGGCTGTCGCGCGCTGTCGGCTCGGTGCGCATCGTGTGGCTGTCGCTCGCCTTCACGGCCCCGCTGGCGCTTCTGGGGGCGTTCGCCCAGCCGGGATGGTGGACGCTGCTGATCGTCGTCGGCATCGCCGCAGGTGAGTTCGGTCAGATCGTGTACGCGATCGCCCAGGTGAGCGTCCGGCAGCAGGTCTGCCCGGACCGCATGCTCGGACGCGTGAACGCCACGATGCAGGTGGTCGTGATGGGGCTGTTCCCGCTCGGCGCGATCGTCGGAGGCGTCCTCGGCGACGCCGTCGGCGCCCGCTCGACGCTCATCCTGGCGGGCGCTCTCCTGCTCCTCTGCCCCGCGCTGCTGTGGCGGGCGCTCCGCGGACTCCGCGACGTCTCCGACCTCCCGGGCCTCCCCGGGGCGGTCCCGCCCCGCTGACCGCGCTCGTTCCCCATTCCCCTTCGCCGAAGTGCTCGTAGTTGCATCCGACACGCCGCGCACGACTGCAACAACGAGCACCTCGGCGAGTGGTTCCTCGCGGTCGACGCATGCGGGCGCGCGCGCGAGCGGGGCCCGGGCCGCCGTAGAGCGCGCTGGCACGAGCGCGCGGACGCAGAGAGCACGCAGACGGCAGAACCCGCCGAAGTGCTCGTAGTTGCATCCGACACGCCGCGCACGACTGCAACGACGAGCACCTCGGCGAAGAGTTCCTCGCGGGCGGCGCACGCGGGCGCATGCGGACGCGCGCCGGCGGTGCCCGCGCCGCCGTAGAGCGCGCTGGCACGAGAGCGCGGACGCAGAGAGCACGCGGACGGCACAACCCGCCGAAGTGCTCGTAGTTGCATCCGACACGCCGCGCACGACTGCAACAACGAGCACCTCGGCGAGAGGTTCCTCGCGGTCGACGCATGCGGGGCGCGGGCGGCGCGCGGGCGCGCGCGGGCGGGACGCGGCGCGGGAGCGCAGGGCGCGTCCGGGGACGCGGAAGGGGCGACCTCCCGGAGGAGGCCGCCCCTGAGGGAGCCGCGGTTACTTGCTGCTCTTCGTGGCCTGCTGGTAGGCCTTCAGGGCCGCGGACTGCGCGTCCTTCAGGGCCTGGCTGGCCGACTTGTTGCCGAGCAGGTACGACGTGATCGCGTTCTGCAGCTCGGTCTGGATCTGCTGACCGGCCGGCGATGCTCCGAACGACTTGCCGTTGCCGACGACGTCGTAGTACGTCGAGATCGCCTTGTCGAAGCCGGCGTTGCCGGACGGCTTCACGTACTTGCTGCGGAGCAGCTTGTCGGCCGCAGGCGAACCGGTGAAGAGGCCGGTGTTGATGGCACCCGGGGTCTTCGCGATCGTCTTGGCGCGGGCGGCGCCGGCGGCCTCCCATGCCTGCAGGCTGGTGAGGTCGAGCGCCCAGGCGCAGGCCGCATCCTTGTTCTTGGAGCCTGCCGGGATGACGAACGACGTACCGGACGCGACCGTGAACGGGTTGCCGGAGCTGTCCTTGAACGGAACAGCGCCGATGTCGACGCTGCTGACGAACGGGGTCAGCACGTTGACGTACCACTGCGCGTCGACCTCGGCCCCGACCTGGTCCTTCACGTACTGGTTGTTCTTACCGAAGAAGTCGAACGAGTCGGTGAAGCTCTTCATCTTGGCGTAGCCGCCCTGAGCGTCCGTGATCTGCTTGAGGACCTCGAGACCCTTCTCGTTCTTCGGGTCGTCGAGCGTCGGCTTGCCGTCGCTGCCGATGACCCCGCCGCCGTAGGCGAGCAGCCACAGGCCCGCCTGGCCGGTGGCCTGCGGGTCGAAGCCGAGGGTGCTCGGGTTGCTGCCCGACGCCTTGTACATCTTCTTGATCGCTGCGACCAGGGTGTCCGGCTTCGAGGTGTCGATGTCGGCGTCCGTGACGCCGGCCGCCTTCATGACACGCTCGTTCGTGATGATCGCCGGCGGCTGGTAGAACTGTGGCACTGCGTAGATCTTGCCGCCGTAGGTGATGTCATCGATCACCGAGCCGTAGTACGTCGTCTTCGGGTCGACGTTGTGCGTCGAGTAGCACTGGTCGAGCGGCTGGATGAGGCCCTGCGCCGCGTAGGTCGCCACGAACTGCCGGTCCATCTGCACGACGTCCGGGACGTTGCCGCCGGCGACGCGGGTGGTGAACTTCTGCGCGTCGAACGGCGTCTGATCGATCTTGATCGTGACGCCCTTGAGCTGGTCCTTGGCGTAGGCCAGCCGGGACGTGCCGACCTCGTCGGCGTTGTCGAATCCCCAGGCATTCAGGTTGCCCTTGACATCCTTCGAGAAGCCGCCGCTGGACGAGGTGCCGCCGCTGGAGCTGCATCCGGCGAGGAGCGCCACCGACGCGGTGATGGCCAGCGCGGCGAGGACGGTGTGCCTCTTGTTCATCTGATTTCCCTTCAGTGGAGTCGCAGCGGGCGTCCTCGCCCGTGCGAAGAGGTAGGGGATCCCCTACTGCCGGGGTTCAGAGCGACAGTATGGAAACCTTCCCACATCGCACGCTAATGCAGCGATGCGGCTCTTCACAAGGGGACCTGCTCCCTGGGGCCCATATTCGTTACCCGATTGTTTTGTACGCTTGAACAGGGTGCTTCTCAAGCCCTAGGGTCGTATGGCAACGATGCCAGCTTTTCCTCAGGAAGGACCCGATGTCACGCATCCGCCGATTGCTGCTGCTCGGACACACTCATCACGACGTCGGTTACACCAACAGCCCCCGCATCATCGACAGGATGCACGCCGAGATCGTCGGCGAGGTCCTCCGTCTGGCCGCCGAGGACACCGCCCGGGCCGACGACCCGGACCGTTTCCGCTGGACGTTCGAGGTCGCTCGTCCCGTCCTGAACTTCCTCCGCTCGGCGACAGCCGCGGAGGCCGATCGGCTGCGCGACCTCGTCGCCGACGGCACCCTCTCGGTGACCGGCGGCTACCTCAACCTGACGCAGCTTCCCGACCTCCCCGAGTTCGAAGCGGCCTATCGCTCGCTGCAGACGATCCGGGACGCCGGCATCCCCGTCCGGACCGAGCAGCACGGCGACGTGAACGGCATCGCGTGGGGCGCCGCCGATGCCATGCTCGATGCCGGTATCGACCGGCTCGTCATGGCGCTGAACCCGGATCACGGCCGGGCGCCACGCGAGCAGCCGAGCGTGTTCTGGTGGGAGGCGCCCTCCGGGCGGCGTGTGTTCACGCTTCTCTCGACCCACTACGGGTTCGGAGAGGAGTGGGGCATCGTCGATGGGGATGCGGAGCTCGCCGAGCAGCGCATCCTCGCGTTCGTGGAGCGCCTCGACCCCCGCGAGGACTACCCGTTCGACACGGCAGTCGTGCACGCCGGCAACGACAACCGCTGGCCGACGGCGCTGTTCACCCGCGTCGTGCGCCACTGGAACCAGCGGCATCCCGACCGGCTTATGGAGACCGCGACGATCGACTCGGCGATGGATGCGCTGGCCGCGCAGGCGCCCGCCGAGCTGCCCGTGCTGCGCGGGGAGTGGGCGGACTGGTGGTCGCACGGTCACGGGTCCACTGCCCGCGAGGTGGCGGTCTACCGCGAGGCACGCCGATTCGCCCGCTCCGCCCGGGCGGCTTTCCGCCTCGCTGCCGAGCGCGGCGAAGGGACTCCCGCGCTGGCAACCGTCCTGGGCTACCGCCGCGGTCCGGTCCGCCTGCGCGACGAGGCAGAGCTGGCCGCCGCCTTCGAGCGCGTGCATGAGGACCTCCTCCTGTTCGGCGAGCACACCTGGGGGTCCTGGGAGACGTACTCCAAGCCGCACTCGAACTTCAGCCACTCGCACGGGAACGCGAAGGCAGCGTTCGCGTACAGCGCGTGGGACTGGGCGCGCGACCTGAACGTCGAGGCCCTCTACCGGCTCGCGGCCTCCGGCGACGCGGCGGCGCAGGCCGAGGGCGTACTGGTCGCCAACCTCAGTGACCGCCCGCGACGCGAGGCCGTCGAGGCGGAGGTCGATGGCGCCGGGGGCGGCGAGCGCCGGCGCGTCACCCTCGTCGCCGACCTCCCGCCGTCATCCGTCGCGGTCCTACCCGTCCCGTCGCCCGAACCGCGGCCGCAATCGGGCCCGACCGTGGAGGCCGGACGGTTCCGGGCGACCGTCGATCCCGTACGCGGCGGAGTGGTCTCCCTGTTCGACCGGTCCACCGGGCGGGAGCTCGTGGATGCGCGGGCGCCGCACGGACTCGGAGCTGTCGTCACGGAGGCGGTCACCGCCGCCGGCCGCGCTCACGCGATCTTCGACGACCCGAAGAACTTCAACCCCGAATTCCCCGGCCCGGACTTCGAGCGGCGCCACGCTGCCTCGAGCGACGCGCCGCTCGTCGTCCGGACCGATGCCTATGCGCGCATACACAGGTCGAGC
>JBQCCO010000071.1:0-35712 GCA_051962155.1 Leifsonia sp.
CCGCGTGGGGGTGGTTGTGCATAATTTGTTGGGGTTGGTGGTGGCGCGGGAGGGGTTGGTGGTGGGGGGTGCTTGCCGCGGGGTGTGTTTGGGGGCGCCGCCCACTGGGGGCCCGGCCCCTCTCCCGGTTTCAGTGGACGACCACGCGGATCCGGTCGAGGTTGCCGATCAGAGCGTACGGCTCCGAGCCGTTGCCGTCGCGCTGGGAGTAGACGCGGACGGCGGCGTAGTAGGTTCCCGGCTTGTCATAGCGGAACGACCCGTCGACGTTGACCACCGGCTTGGCCGGCCCGAACGGCGCGGGCGTGTAGGTGCCCGTGCCCTCGTAATCCCACTCGAGACGCACCACGGAGCCGTATCCCGGGGGAACCTGGACGATGGCCGTGAAGGGCACGCTCTGGCCGGCGCGGATGTCGACGCGATCGGAGCCGTGCGAGGTCAGGTCGACGCTCGGCTGGATCCCGCCGCGCTGGGCAGCGTTCGGACCGACCTCGATCTGAGCATCGTCGGTCACCGTGTGCTTCGTGGACCGTGCGGGCGCCACTCCTCGTTCCACCCAGGCGGACAGGTCCCGCAGAGCCTGTTCGACGAAACCGGTGTACGAGACCACGCGTGTCGTGTCGAGGCCGACGTGGTCGGCCGACTGGAAATACCACAGCCGGAAGGAATCGTCGTACTGCCCGCCCATCGCGGCTCTGACGCGCTGGCTGTACCAGTCGGCCTGCCACGGGTAGGAGTCCACGTCGACGAGATCGTCGACGGCGATGACTTTGGCCTTGATCGCGCCGCTGTAGCTTGCACCACCGGAGACGGCGCTCGCGAGGAACTCGCCGAGCCGGAAGGCCCTCACCGGATACCTCGGCGTGCCGTCGGGATTGCGGTACTGGTCCCAGGCGTGGATGTCGAGGGCCGTCGGCGTCTGGTAGCGGTGGTAGGCGAACAGCGCCAGTTGCCACGAGTTGTCGACGTGCACCACCGATCCGGCCTGGAGCAGCGCGCGAGTCGACGCGCTCACCGCGCCGAGAGTCACCGTCTTCGTGGTCGCGTCGAGGGTGCCGTCGACAGGGAGAGACGTGCCCCGAGCATCTGTGACCGAGAAGTCGATGGCGTTGGGATTCGTCACCGACGGAGCATCGGAGAGCGTGACGCTGGTGAGCGCACCGGTCGCATCCTTCTGCACCGACGCGATGGTCGTGTCCCTGTCGAAACGGGCGGCTCGGAAGTAGTCCCCGAGGGCGGATCGCTCGGTGCCGAGGTAGCCGGGGGCGGTCCAGAAATCGGATGCGTAGGTCGGGTCGAAGGCGCGGATGGTGGAGGCGAAGCCGAGCAGCCCGTCGGAGGTGGTCAGTCCGAGGATGTAGTTCGGGTCGACCCAGCCCGAGAGCGGCAGCCCGAGCCGGGTGACCTCGGTGAGCACGGACGACTGGAGCGGGTCGAGCCCTGCGTAGGGGTCGCCGCTGCCGCCCGGTCGCATGGCGTCCGCGATCTGTCCGACCTTGCTCTCGAGGACGAACCGGGCATACGCGCGGATGAAGAAGGTGTTCGGGATGGCCATGGGCGACCCCATCACGATGGGGACGGCGCCGTCCCAGACACCGCTGGTGTTCTCGATGGCCCCGATGGTCGGGAACGAACCTCCGCTTGCTCCGTACAGGTAGCCGTAGATGCGCCGGTCCGTGCCGTAGTACGACGCGGCGACGGTCTTCGCGAACTTCGCCAGCGCCGCTTCCTGGCGGTACCCTCCCGAACCGGCGGCGGTGACCGTGTACGCGCCGCTGGCGGCGCCGAAGGCGATGTCCTCCTCGGGGGCGTCCGCCGTCTGAGTCGGGTACGTGTGCTGGAAGAAGCGCCCCTGCCACTGGCTCTTCTGCGGCAGATAGATGTTGAAGGCGGTTCCGGCGATGTGCCCGGTGACGCGGTGGAGCGGTACGGGAGTGGTCTGATCGGTCTCGCTGGTGATCACCGGGTCGCTGAAGCCGGGATCGACGCAGGTGGCGTCGATCTGCCACGCGCCTCCGACTTCGGTGCACGGGACCGGCTCGGCCGCGGCAGCCGCGGCGGCCCCTGCGGTCGGGATCGCGGCCAGCACGAGGGCCGAAGCGGCCGCCAGTGCGCCGCCTCGGACCAGCCACCTGCGGTGAACGCGACGGCTTCGCGCCGGGTCTGTTGTGCTGCGGGTCATGTCTCTCCTTCGTTCAACGTCGTCGTTGACCCGCCCCACGCCGAGCGCGGAACAGGTGTGGAGTCACCGTAACGCGGGTTGCAACTATTGCAAATATGTTGCGCTAAATGGAAAGACAGCCTCTGTGGATCAATAGGTGGCCCGACCACCGCTGATGTCGTAAACGGCGCCGGTGGAGAAGCTCACCGCGTCGGAGGTCAGGAATTCGACGAGGCTGGCCACTTCATCCGGTCGACCGACCCGCTTCATCGGGATCAGGCTGGTGATGTAGTCGAGGACGTCCGGGGCGGTGTCGTCGTTCATCGGCGTGGCGAAGACGGCTGGGGCGATCGCGTTGACGAGCACGCCGGTGGTCGCGAGCTCCTTGCCGGCTGACTTCGTCAGCGCGATCACAGCCGCCTTCGACGCCGAATAGATCGACAGGTTGGGATTGCCGTCCTTGCCGGCCATGCTGGCGAAGTTCACCACACGGCCCCAGCCGCGCTCCACCATCCCGGGCACGAAGGCATTCATGGTCGCGACCGTGCCGATGACGTTCACGTCGAGGACGCGGCGCCACTCCTCCGGGGAGGTGCGCAGCAGCGGCTTGTTCGGACCGACGATCCCGGCCGAGTTCACGAGCACGTCGACTGGCCCGATGCGATCGGACGCAGCCGCGAGCGCGTGCGGGTCGGTGACGTCGAGCTGGATGTCGGCGTCGTCGCTGATGTCGAGGGTGTGCACCGTCAGGCCTTTCTCGCGCAGGCGGGCGGCGGTTGCGGCTCCCAGGCCCCGGGCTCCGCCCGTGACGACTGCTGTTCTCATCGGATGTTCCTCTCCGCCGGGCGCTCCTGTGCGCCCGAGATCGTGATGTGGGTCTTCGGCCCGCGGCCCGGCGGGGTGCGGCTGTCGCCGGCGAGGACCGCGGCCAGTTCTTCGAGGCCGACGACCTGCGAGACCAACGGGCGCGGGTCGACCGAGCCGTCGGCGAAGGCGGCGATCGCGCCGTCGAGCCCCTGGCTGCCGCCCAGGACCCCGACCGCGGTGACATCCTTGAGGGCGAGCGTGCGTGTGTCGATCAGGCTCGGGCTGCCGGCGAGGCCGACGTACACGACGCGCTTGCCGGGCTCCACGAGCTCGAGCGCCTTCGCGGGAAGCGCGGGCGCGTTGGAGGCGTCGATGACCGCATCCCAGGCGAGAGCGGGCAGGACGTCCTCGGTCCACGCCGCTTCGAATCCGAGGCTGCGGGCGAAGGCGAGGGATCGCTCGCTGCGCCCCATCAGGTGGACCTCGGCGCCGGCGGCGCGCGCGAACATCGCGACCAGCAGGCCGATCGAACCGAGTCCGAGAACGAGCACCCGGTCACCCGGCCGGAGCTCCGCCGCCCATACGGAACGCAGCGCGTTCCCTGCGGGCTCGACCAGCGCACCGCTCGCGTCGTCCACCGCATCGGGCAGGGCGTGCAGGTAGGCGGCCGGGTAGCTGAGACGTTCCGCAAGAGCGCCGGGACGTCCGCCGCGGATGCCGAGCTCGGTGCGGTTCCCGCAGACGTGGTGCCTGCCGTCCTGGCAGCGCGAGCACCGACCGCAGCCGATCATGGTGTCTCCGGTGGCACGGGTGCCGACCCACTTCGGATCCACGCCGTCGCCGACCGCGGTGACGACGCCCATCCACTCGTGGCCGAGCCGGATCGGGAACCGGGCGTGGCCCTCATGGAGGTACTGCATCTCGCCCGTGTAGAACTCGACGTCCGTTCCGCAGATGCCGGCGCGCTTGACGTCGATCACCACGTCTCCGGGGCCGGCCGTCGGCTCGGGAACGTCCTCCACCCCGGCGTCGCGCGGCGCCCGGACCACGAATGCCTTCATCGCGGTGCGATCACAGTCTGCCGCTGTACGCCCAGCCCGTCGATCCCGAGCTCCATCACATCGCCGGCCTGCAGCCAGATCTCCGGGCGGAAGCCCATCCCGACCCCGGGCGGCGTGCCGGTGTTGATGAGATCGCCGGGCTCGAGCACCATGAACTGGCTGATGTAGTGGACGATCACGTACGGGTCGAAGATCATCGTCCCCGTCGATCCGGTCTGCCGACGGGCGCCGTTGACGTCCAGCCACATGTTCAGGTCCTTCACGTCGGGCACCTCCTCCTGCGTGACGAGGTACGGGCCGGCCGGATTGAAGGTCTCGGCGGACTTGCCCTTGAGCCACTGGCCGCCACGCTCCATCTGGAACGCACGCTCGGAGACGTCGTTGACGAGTGTCCATCCCGCGATGTGCCGGCGAGCCTGCTCGACCGAGTCCAGGTAGCTCGTGCGCTGGGAGATCACGATGCCGAGCTCGACCTCCCAGTCGGGTTTGGTGGCGCCGCGCGGGAGGCGCACGTCATCGTTGGGCCCGACGAGCGTGTTCGGCGACTTGGTGAACAGGATCGGCTCGGAGGGCACGGCCTGACCGGTCTCGGCGGCGTGGTCGGAGTAGTTCAGGCCGACGCAGATGATCTGGTGGGGCCGCGCGATCGGGGCGCCGATGCGCTGGTCGCCGAGTTGTTCGACCTCGCCGCGTTCGATCCGCTGCGCGACGACGGGGCGGATGGTCCTGAGTCCGTCGTGGGCGAAGAAGGCCTCGTCGAAGTCCAGGACGACATCCGACAGATCGACGTAGCTGTGCTCGTCGACGAGGGCGGCGGGCTTCTCGGCGCCGAATGCGCCGATGCGGAGGAGTTTCATTGCTTCCTTTACTCGGTGGAGGTGGGAACGGTGAAACCGGCCCAGAGGGGTTGCGGCAGCCCGCGGACTCCCGGCCGGACGGTGAACAGGCGCCCGGAGAGCGGGAAATCTGCGAGCTGCTCGTCGTCCAGATCCTGGGTGGCGGTGGTGATCACGAGGGTGCCGAGGTCCTGGCCCGCGAAACCGACGCTGGAGGTGTGCGGCGCCGGCACGGGGATGGTCTGCACCAGCCGGCCGTCGGGTGCATAGCGGCGGACTTCCCCCAGTCCCCACATCGCGATCCAGAGGTGGGACTCCGAGTCGATCGTCATCCCGTCGGGGTAGCCCGCCTCGAAAGCGAGGAAGGTGTCCCGGGATCCGGTCTCCCCGGTCGTGACGTCGTAGCTGCGGCGGAACACGACCCGGCGCTCCGTGTCGACGCTGTACAGGACGCTGCCGTCCGGGGTCCACGCCAGGCCGTTGGACAGCGTGAGGTCGTCGTCGATGATGCGGGAGGTTCCATCCCGATCGATCTGGATCAGCTGTTCGGTCTCCGAGGGTCCGCCGAGCGACAGCGTTCCCACGACGAAGCGGCCGCCCGGATCGGGCTTGCCGTCATTGAACCGTCTCCGCCCGTCGATCAGCGGGAGGCGGCGGAGGACTCGACCGTCCCGGTCGATCACGAGGAGCCCGTGACCGCCCGCGATCAGCTGTTCGCCCCGCGCCGAGACCGCGACGGCCCCGGCGGTGTCGTCCACGACCACCCGGTCGACGATCCGGATCGTGCCGTCGTCGAGGAGAGTGCCCTCCAGTACCGTTCCGCTCGGGATGTCGACCCAGAGGAGCCGGGACCGCACCGGGTCCCACAGCGGGCCCTCGCCGAGGACGTAGGAATCAGCCGTCGCCGTGACCAGGCCGTCGTTCACGCGCTCTTCTCCCAGCCGCCGTTGGGCTGCGCGACGATGCGGCGGATCTCGGCCGCCGCGTCGACGAGCGTCGCGAGCGGAGTCCGGTAGGCGACGGCACTCACGCTCACCGCACCGGATGGTTTGGTGGGGGAGCCGAGGTAGACCGGGACGGCGATGCAGTTGATGCCGGCTTCGTTCTCCTGGTCGTCGACGGCGTAGCCGCGCTCCCGGGTCTCGACGAGCCGCGCGTGGAGCTCTTCCGCCGTTGTCGCGGTGGTCGGGGTGCGGCATTCCAGCGTGCGGTCCCCGATCCATTCCCGCACCTCGTCCAGCGTACGGAGCCGGGTCGCCAGCAGTGCCTTTCCGACGCCGGTGCAGTGGGCCGGATTGCGGCCGCCTACCGTCGAGGTCAGCCGGACGGCGCCACCGCTCGGGTCGACCTTGTCGCGATAGACCACGTCGCTCCCGTCGAGGACAGCGAAGTGGATGGTCTCACCGAACCGTTCGGCCAGCCGGTCGAGGATGGGACGCACACGGACCTGCTCGGGCCGGGCCTCGTGGTGGGCGAACGCGAGTCGCAGGAACTCGTCGCCCAGGATGTAGTGGCCGCGGCCGTCCTGGACCGCGAGACCGGAGCGCTTCAGCGATGCGAGCGCGCGATGCACCGTCGCCTTCGGATGCCCGGTGCGCTGGACCATGTCGTCGAGCGTGGCGCCGGCCGGGAGCCCGGCCAGCTCGATGAGCACGGCGAGGACGCGGTCCGTGCCGACCAGACGCTCTTCGCCGTCGATGGCTGCTGGTGTGCGTGGCATTGATGTCCTCCTCGTCGATCGCCTATGCTAGCAAACAGTTTCATTATCTAGACCGCACTTCCGAAAGTTGGAACAATGGCGTCGAACCTTCGCAGTTCGGAGTGGTACTCCGGAGACGACCGCAACTCCTACATCCATCGGGCGTGGATGCGCCGTGGCGTACCGCACGACTTCGACCGGCGCCCTCAGATCGCCATCGCCAACACTGCCTCAGACCTCACGCCCTGCAACGCGCATCTCACCGAAGTTGCGCAATCCGTGAAGAACGGGATCTACGAAGCGGGAGGCATCCCGCTGGAGCTCCCCGTCGTGTCCCTGGGCGAGACCCAGGTGCGGCCCACGGCGATGCTCTGGCGCAACATGGCCGCGATGGCGACGGAGGAGATGCTTCGCGCGAACCCCATCGACGGCGTCGTCCTCCTGGGCGGCTGCGACAAGACCATCCCGTCGCTGCTGATGGCGGCCGCCTCCGTCGACCTGCCGGCTGTCGTCGTCCCGGGTGGCCCGATGCTCACCGGGCACTTCCGGGGGGAGGCGCTCGGCTGTGGCACCGATGTGTGGCGCCTCAGCGAAGAAGTGCGTGCCGGAACGCTGAGCGAGCAGCAGTTCCTGACGTCGGAGTCGTCGATGATCCGCAGCAGGGGGCACTGCAACACGATGGGAACGGCGTCGACGATGGCGTTGGTCGCCGAGGCGCTCGGCACCGTGCTGCCCGGGCTCGCCGGGACGCCCGCCCCCGACAGCCGCCTGCTCGAGGCGGCGCACGAGACGGGCCGCCTTTCCGTGCAGCTCGTCGCCGAAGACCGGCGCCCCAGCAGCTTCCTGACCGCCGCCAGCTTCCACAACGCGATCGTGGCGCTCGCGGCCATCGGCGGCTCCACGAACGCGGTCGTGCACCTGCTGGCGATCGCCGGACGGCTCGGGATCGAGCTGACGATCGACGACTTCGACCGGGTCGGCGCCGAGGTGCCGCTGCTCGTCAACCTGCAGCCGGCCGGCCGGTACCTGATGGATGACCTCCAGCGCGCCGGAGGCTTCCTCGCGGTTCTGCGGGAGGTCCGCGATCTGCTCGACCCGAGCGCCCTCACCATCACGGGCAGGCCCCTGGTCGACTATCTCGAGGATGCCCGCATCTGGGACGAGGATGTGATCACACCGCGCGCGACGCCCCTCCAGCCGGCCGCGGGGATCAGCGTCCTGCGCGGCTCGCTCGCGCCGGGCGGAGCGATCATCAAGCCCGCTGCCGCCTCGGCCCACCTGCTCAAGCACCGGGGCAGGGCCGTCGTCTTCGACAGCATCGAGGACTTCCACGCCAGGATCGACGACCCGGAGCTCGACATCGACGAGAACTCCGTGATGGTGCTGCGTGGATGCGGCCCCAAGGGCTACCCCGGCATGCCCGAGGTCTCGAACATGCCGCTTCCGAAGAAGTTGCTGGAGCAGGGCGTTCGCGACATGGTCCGCATCTGCGACGGGCGCATGTCGGGGACCGCCTACGGGACCGTCGTCCTGCATGTCACCCCTGAGGCAGCCGCCGGAGGCCCACTCGCGGCCGTTCAGACCGGCGACTGGATCGAGCTGGATGTGAGGGCGCGCCGCCTCGACCTCGACGTGCCGGCGGAGGAGCTGGCCGCGCGGAAGCCGAACGACGAGACGGTGAACGGGTACGCGAACCCGCGTCGCGGCTGGGAACGGCTGTACGTCGACCACGTTCTGCAGGCCGACACAGGTGCCGACCTCGACTTCCTGGTCGGCTCGAGCGGCTCGAAGGTCTCCCGTGAGTCGCACTGACATGCGCAGCTCGGCGCCCGCTCGCCTGGCCGCCGTCGACCCGGCGCTCATCGCCGCCATCGAGGCCGCCGGCTCTGTCGTCGCCACCCGCGCAACCGACCGCCTGGGATCCGCGCACGACGCCTCCCACTACCTCCTCACCCCACAGGCGGTCGCGTCGCCGTCATCGGCCGAGCAGGTGGCCGGGCTGTTCCGGGCGAGCCACCAGCAGGGTGTGCCGATGACCTTCCGGTCCGGAGGCACCAGTCTCAGCGGTCAGGCCGGCACCACCGGCATCCTGGTCGACACGCGCCGGCACTTCCGTTCCATTCACGTGCACGACGGCGGTCGCGCGGTGACCGCCGGGCCGGGTGCGACCGTCCGCATGGTAAACGCCCGACTCGCGCGGCACGGCCGGAAGCTGGGCCCCGATCCGGCGAGTGAGATCGCCTGCACCATCGGTGGCGTGGTGGCGAACAACTCCAGCGGCATGGCCTGCGGCACCGAGGCGAACACGTACCGGACCTTGCGCTCTGCCGTGCTCGTCCTTCCCGGCGGCACCATCATCGACACGGGCACGCCGGACGCGGATGCGGTGCTCCGCGCCTCGGAACCGGCGCTGGCCGCAGGTCTGGAGAGGTTGCGGGACCGCGTCCGCAGCAATCCGGA
Source organism: Leifsonia sp. (assembly GCA_051962155.1). Taxonomy (GTDB): domain Bacteria; phylum Actinomycetota; class Actinomycetes; order Actinomycetales; family Microbacteriaceae; genus Leifsonia. Next base: position 9,025 of record JBQCCO010000071.1, read on the forward strand.
GTGGGTGGATCGCATCCGGTCGCTGTTCGCGATCAAGAACACGATGGGGTACGGGCTCAACTCCTTCCTCGACCACGACCGGCCGGTCGCGATCCTCGATCACCTCGTGATCGGCAGCGAGGGCACCCTCGCCTTCGTGGCCGAGGCGACATTCGAGACCGTTGCGGTCAAGCCGCACGTCGCGACCGGCCTCCTGCTGTTCCCCGACCTCGCGGCCGCAACCTCGGCCCTCCCGGAGCTCGTCGCCGCGGGGTTCGCCACTGTGGAACTGCTCGACGCCACCAGCCTCCGGGTGGCCCAGCGCGATCCGGAGGCCACTGCGGAGTTGCGGGCTCTCGTCGTCGTCGACCACGCTGCCCTGCTGGTGGAGTTCCAGGAGGCGACGGCCGCAGAGCTGGCCGGCCGCCTGGCGAGGACGCCGGCCCTCTTCGGCGGCGTGAACCTCGCCGCTCGGGGCGAACTGAGCACGGATGCGGGCCGCCGGGCGCAGCTGTGGCACATCCGGAAGGGTCTCTACACGCTCGTCGCCGGGAACCGTCCCTCGGGCACCACCGCTCTTCTCGAGGACATCGCCGTCCCCGTCGGCCGCCTCTACGAGACCTGCCAGGAGCTCACCCGGCTGTTCGATCGATACGGGTACGAGGACTCCGTCATCTTCGGGCATGCCAAGGACGGAAACATCCACTTCATGCTCAACGAACGCTTCGACGACCCGCGGATGCTCGCCCGCTATGAGGCGTTCACCGAGGAGATGGTGCAGCTCGTTCTCGCTCAGGGTGGAACACTGAAGGCCGAGCACGGCACCGGCCGCATCATGGCGCCGTTCGTGCGCAGACAATACGGCGACGGACTCTACGACATCATGCGGGAAGTGAAGGAGCTGTTCGACCCCTCCGGGCTGTTGAATCCCGGAGTCCTGCTGAACGAGGACCCGGGCGCCCACCTCCGCGACCTGAAGACCGCGCCCACCGTGGAGGCCGAGGTCGACCGCTGCGTCGAGTGCGGCTACTGCGAGCCGGTCTGCCCGAGCCGGGACGTCACCCTGACGCCGCGCGAGCGCATCGTGCTGCGACGTGAGCTCGCCTCCGCGGAAGCCGCGGGCGATGAGCAGCTGGCGCGGGAGTTGAGGGAGCAGTACGAGTACGACGGGGTTCAGACGTGCGCCGTCGACGGGATGTGTCAGACCGCCTGCCCGGTGCTGATCAACACCGGCGATCTGGTGCGCCGCCTGCGCGCCGAGAACGCCGGAGCAGTCGCACAGGCGGGATGGAAGGCCGCGGCCGCCCACTGGCGGACCGTCAGCACGGTCGGCGGCATGGCGATGACGGTCGCGGATTCGCTGCCGACCGCCCTTCCCGCCGCTGCCACCCGCGTGGGCCGCGCTGTGCTCGGAGCGGATGTCGTGCCGTCCTACTCCGCAGACCTGCCGAAGGGGGGACGCCGGCGCGGGGTCATCCGGGCGGATGATCCGGTCGCGGTGTACTTCTCGAGCTGCACCAACACGATGTTCGGGCCGGTCGGTGAGTCCGGTGTCGCGGAGTCCTTCCTCCGGCTGTGCGAGCGCGCCGGAGTGACGGTGTCGACGCCGGACGATATCGCGGGCCTGTGCTGCGGGACGCCCTGGAAGTCCAAGGGGATGACCGACGGGTATGCCGTGATGAAGGAGCGCGTCCGCGCCTCGCTGCGACGAGCCACGCGGGATGGCGCCATTCCCGTCGTCTCGGACGCCTCGTCGTGCACGGAAGGACTGCGCGTCCTGCTCGACGCGGCCGGCGAAGCGGCCATCACGGTGCTGGACGCCGTCGCCTTCGTGGACTCCGAGGTGCTCCCGAGACTGCCGTCGAGCGAGGACAAGGTCGCGTCCCTCGTCCTCCATCCCACCTGCTCCGCTGTGCAGCTGGGGTTGGAGGGCGCCCTGCGACGCGTGGGCGCCGCGGCGGCGGATTCGGTGGTGGTCCCCGACGAGTGGAGTTGCTGTGGATTCGCGGGAGACCGCGGGATGCTCCACCCCGAGCTGACGGCATCCGCGACTGCGCGTGAAGCGGAGGAAGCCGTGGCAATTCTCGGCGAGGTCTACGCGTCGTCGAACCGGACCTGCGAACTCGGGATGACCCGCGCGACAGGGCGCGACTACGAGCACATCCTGCAGGTGCTGGACCGCGCCACCGCGAGCGCCGACAGCCCGGAATAGGTCGCTCGAGGTGCGGCATGGGGGAGTGGTGCTCAGCAGCGACGCGGTGCGCGTCCGGGTCGAGCCGGAGCGCGGTATGACGCTCGTCAGCCTGATCGCCGGCGGCCGTGAACTGCTGTGGACGAGACCGGACGCGGCGTCCGACGGAGACGCCGGCGAACTCGGCGAGCTCGGCGAAGCCGGGAAGGCTTCCGCGGAGCGTCTGGAAGCGATCCTCGAGGGCGGCTGGTTCGAGATGAGCCCCAACGCGGGGCTCCCGGACCGGCCCGGCCGGCCGTCCGCGTACGTGCACGGCGAGGCGGTCAGGAGGAGGTGGCGCGTCCGGTCGCAGAGCGATGTGCACGTCGAGGCCGACCTCCGGCTGTCCTCCGAGCCGATCGCTCTGCGCAGGCGGGTGGAGGTGCGCGGCCGCACGGTGCTCGTCGTCTCCGAGCTGCAGAACCGCGGATCCGGGAGCCGCCCCGTGAGTCCGGGCGAGCACCCCTGCTTCCGCCGTGATGTCTTCGGAGGGGGCTCTCTCACCGTGCACGGGGACGCGCTCGATACTCACGATGCGCCGCGCGCGATCCCCCTGCGTGCCGACGGCACGAGCGGGAACGCAGCCGTCCGGCTCGCGGACTCCCGAGTCGTCCTGCGCGCTCGCGACGGGCTGGAGGTCGTCATGCACGTGGACCTCGACGCCCACCCGCACCTGGGCGTCTGGTGGAACTACTCTCCGGGCGGCGGTTCCGGCATCGCCGCGTGGGACACCATCGCCATCGAACCGCTCACCCGGTTTCGCGACGAGGTGCTCCTGCCGCCCGGGGCGACGTACTCGTCGCGCACGGTGATCGAGGTCGCACCCTAGTGCAGCTACGACGGCCCGTCGCGCGTCCCGGAGGTATTGCGCAACCAGGGACCGCGAGTCGTCGTCGCAGCCGGAAGCCCGATGGAATGGGAGGGTGCGTGTCGCGCGTCAGGAGGAAGCACCGATGTACTTTGGCGGAGATTACAACCCCGAGCAGTTCCCACGCGAGGTGTGGGAGGACGACATCCGGCTCATGCAGGAGGCGCGGGTCAATCTCGTGACCGTCGGGGTGTTCTCCTGGTCCAGGATCCAGCCCGCGGAGGGACGGTTCGACTGGGAGTGGCTCGACACCATCCTCGGCAAGCTTCACGATGCCGGCATCGGAGTGGACCTCGCCACCGCCACGGCGTCGCCGCCCCCGTGGGCGATAGTGGCCTATCCGGACATTTTGCCCGTCGATGAGAACGGTCGGACGCTCTACCCGAACAGCCGTCAGCACTACGCGCCGACCTCGTCGAGCTACCGCCGTCTGGCCGCCGAACTCGTGGAGGCGATCGCCGGGCGCTACGCGCACCACCCTGCCGTCGTCATGTGGCACGTCAACAACGAGTACGGCTGCCATCTGTCGCAGGACTACTCCGACAGCGCCAGAGACGCCTTCCGGCTGTGGCTCAGGGAGAAGTACGGCGATGTGGACGCCCTCAACCGAGCGTGGGGGACGGCTTTCTGGTCGCAGATCGTCGGCAGCTTCGACGAGGTGTGGCCCCTGCGCGTTGCGCCGTACTCACGGAACCCCTCGGCGCTGCTCGATTTCAAGCGTTTCAGCAGCGACGCGCTTCTCGATCTCTACGTGATGGAGCGGGACATCCTCCGAAGGCATGGCGTCACGGTCCCGATCACGACGAATTTCATGGGCACGTTTCCCGGCGCGGACTATTGGGCATGGGCCAGGGAGGTGGACTTCGTGTCGAACGATGACTACCCCGATCCGAATGAGCCCCACGCGTACCGGACCTCGGCCCGCGCGCAGGACCTGATGCGCTCACTGCGTCCGGGGCAGCCGTGGCTCATGATGGAGCAAGCGACCGAAGCGGTGCTGTTCCGGCCATCCAATGCGCCGAAGGCGCCGAGGCAGATGGCTGCGCTGAGCATGCAGGCCGTGGCGCGCGGTTCCGGCGGTGCCCTGTTCTTCCAGTGGCGGCAGTCGCCGCGCGGGGCCGAGCAGTTCCACAGTGCGATGCTCCCGCATGCGGGAACCGGTACACGGGTCTGGGAGGAGGTCACCCGGCTCGGGCACGACCTGTCCGAGCTGTCGTTCGCCGACGAGACGACGATCGGCTCGCGCGTCGCGATCGTGTTCGACTGGCACGCCTGGTGGGCGCTGCAGAGCGCCGATCTGCCGGTCGAGGTCGGTTACGACCTGGTGATCTCCCACTGGTACGACGCCCTCCATGGGCTGCACGTCCCCGTCGACTTCGTCCACCCGGAGAGCGAACTGAGCGGATACCGGGTCGTCATCGCGCCGATGCTGTACCTCCTCACCGAGAGCGGTGCCGGCAACCTCTCGTCGTTCGTGGAGGCCGGCGGCCACCTCCTCGTCACGCCGTACACGGACATCGTGGATGAGAACAACGGGTTCCGCGACGGAGGGTTCCAAACACAGCTCCGCCAGGTCCTCGGGGCGACGAGCCTGGAGTTCGGCGCCCTCGCGCTCGCCGCGGACTCGCCCGGCGAGTCCGACGCCCCTGCGGCGGGGGAGCCCGGGAAATTCACGGGACGGTACCTGGCCGAACAGCTCGCTCTCCACGGCGCCAGGTCGCGGGCCGCATTCACCGGCGGGCGCCGGCGCGGGGATCCCGCGCTCACCTCCAATCGGTTCGGCGAAGGAGTGGGGTACTACCTGGCCACTCTTCCCACGCTCGACGGCGTCGAGCGCGTCGCGGCGTGGCTGCTCGCCGAAGCGGGCGTGGACCTGCCGCATCCGGAACTCCCCGCAACCGTCGAGGTCGTGGAGCGTCAGGACGTGACCGTGGTGATGAACCATGGGTCGTCGCCTGCCGCGACGGCGTTCTCCGGACGAGACCTGTTGGCGGGGACGACCGTCGCCTCGGTGGAGCTCGGCCCGAACGAGTGGGTCGTGCTGGCCTGAGCTGGAAGCACCATCCGGGCCACTCGGCCGCGGCGGGGTCACGCCTGAAGGGAACCGAGAAGGGCGTCGACCTCTGAGAAGTCGTCGTCCTCGTCGTTGGCGACCTGAACGCGCTCGACGCCTTCCCACGAGCATTTCAGGGATCCGAACGCTTGCCAGTAGGCGTCCCAGTCGTCGAGCTTGATGCGGTCGCGAGCGCTGGCCCGCTCGATGAGACGTCGCTTGACGGTCTCCGGCGAGGCGACGACCTGGATGACACGGACGGGCACCTCCGGCCAGAGAGCTCCCGCCATGGCGGTGCGGAGGTAGTCGGGGTCCGAGAGGTACGCGACGAACGGAGCATCCAGGACCACCGAGTGGCCGAGGCTCAGATTCTGGCCGGCGACCGCGAACAGCGTCTCGTATTCGAGCGGCATGACCCGGCGGAGGTAGACGTCGTTCGATTCCCGGTCGGAGGCGTTCTCGCCGAGCGCCTCGAGGGCGACGCCGACCAGCGGGCCGGCCAGGACATCCTTGTCCAGGTACAGAGCGCCTGTGTGCTCGCTGATGTGGCGCGCCACTGTCGATTTGCCGGACCCGGCCCCTCCGAGAGTGATGTAGGCGGCGGGCCGCGTGGCGGGGCTCATCGTGGACTGCGCGCCCGCTCGATCGCGGCGACGAAGTCCTCTGCAGCCTTCGTGACGCGCGTCACGTCACCGTCGCTCCGGGCGGCCTTCGTGATCGCGCTGCCGACGCCGACAGCGACGACGCCGGCGTCGAACCATTCACCGACGTTCGCCGTGGTCACGCCCCCGGCCGGAACGAGGGGGATGTGAGCGAGTGGAGCGAGGACCGCCTTGGCATAGGGGATTCCGCCGGCCTCGGTCGGAAAGAGCTTCACCAGGTCCGCTCCGGCTTCGGCAGTGTTCAGGATCTCGGTCGGTGTGTACGCACCGCTGATCGTGGCCACCTGGTAGCGATTGGCGACGCGGATCATCTCGGGGTTCAGGTTGGGGCTCACGAGGAATTGCGCGCCGGACTGGATGCTCGACCAGGCGGCGTAGCCGTCGAGCACCGTGCCGGCGCCGATCGTGACGCCTTGGCCGGCGAAACGTTCGGTCAGCCGCTCGATCACCTGCAGCGCGCCCGGGATCGACAGCGTGATCTCCAGTGCGCGGATCCCGCCGTCGACGGCGGCCGAGGCCACGTCGAAGGCTTCCTCCGCATCGTCCAGGCGGACGATGAGCACGGCGCCGGAATCGCGGATGGTCGTCAGGGTGTCGAGTTTGTGGAACACGCGACCAGTAAACACGCGCGGAAGCGAAAATGCAACCGATCTCAGCAACCGATCTCATTTTGTCGTACCGGAGGGTTGACATTCGATCTGCATGACCCTAACGTGGCTGCAACCGATCTCAGCAACCGATCTCATTGGAGAGATTATGTATCGAAAGCGATGGGGCTTCGCCGTCGCGGCTGCCGCGACTGCAGCAATGGTGCTCGCGGGATGCTCCCCCACATCCTCGCCCGCCGAATCGAAAGGACCGGTGACGCTCTCGTACTGGGACTTCATCGATCCCACTCAGGACAACCCGCGCGCTGCCGCGTTGAAGGAGAACATCGCCGACTTCGAGAAGGCGAATCCCGACATCAAGATCAACCTTTCGGTGGTGTCGCTGGGTGACATGCTTTCTCGGCTGCCGCAGGCTGCGGCGGCGGGCACGGCGCCCGACGTGTTCAAGATGTTCTCGCCCGTCGTTCCCCAGATGGCTGCTGCGGGTGCGTACTCGCCACTGCCCGCAGACGCCTCGAAGATCACCGACTGGCTGCATCCCACCGGCAATCTGGCGGGGCCGGACGGGAAGCAGGTGGCGGAGCCGTATGAGTACCGCACCTGCACCCTGTACTACAACCAGAAGATCCTGAGTCAGATCGGGGCCACGGTTCCGACGACGTACGACCAGGTCGTCGATGTCGCCAAGAAGGCGGCCGCCGCCGGGTTCACCGGGTTCGGAACCGGATTCTCGGACACCGACAACTCGGCCGTCATCGGCACCTTCTTCGATTGCTTCATGAACCAGATCGGTCAGCAGCTTCAAAAGGACGGGAAATACGACTTCGCCACGTCCAAGGGCGATGCGTTCGGCACGTTCCTTGCCGACCTCCGGGATGCGAAGGCTCTCGGCAAGAATGTCGTCTCCGACACGTACAGTTCGGTCGCCGATGGGCTCGCCAATGGGACCGTCGCGATGGCGGTGCTCGGTACGGAGCGGATCGTGACGTTCGGCAATACCGCGCCCGACGTGAAGTCGACCTCGCTTCCCACGGCCTCCAGCGGTGGCACGACGGGGACCACCTTCGGCTGGACCCTCGGCATCGGTGCCGGCAGCAAACATGCCGATGCCGCGTGGAAGTTCATCCAGTACATGACGGGCCCGAAGGCCGGCGCGGTCATGGCCACCGGCGGTGAAGTGCCTCCGCGTGCCTCGACCTACAAGCAGTCGTTCTTCTCCACCCCGGCGGCGAAGACCATCAACGACATCTCTGCGTACGTCAAGAGCAACAGCAAGCCGCGCAACTATCCCGATAACTGGAACACGTTGGCCACCGGTCTGGCCAATGCAGGGCAGGCGTTGATCCTGAAGGGCACGTCCGGCACCGAGTTCATCAAGTCCGCGCAAGACGCCGGAAACAGCAAGTAGCTCTTCCGGCCCGACCAACTCGGGGGAGCCGGCGGGGGCCGGCTCCCCCGAGGAAAGCAGGACACCATGTCAACGACGAGCCTCTCGTCGCGCAGCTCCGTTCAGCAGCCTCCCCGACCGCGAGAGCCGGCCGGCCGACGACGGCGGAGAGACCGCACGCTGTGGCTGTATGTCACTCCCGTTTGCGTCGTCTTCCTCTTCGTGTTCGTCGGGCCTCTCTTCTACACGGCGTGGACAGCCCTCCACGAAACGACCTACTACCAGATCGGAAAGTTCAGCGGGCTCGACTCCTTCGCCTCGCTCTTCTCCGACCCCAACCTGGCGAACAGCATCGGAATCACCGTCGTCTTCTCGCTCGGCGCGATCGTGATCGCGCTGCCCGCCGGCTTGTTGTCAGCGATCGTCCTGAACAATCTGCACCGGTTCAAGCGCACTGTCCGCAGCCTGTTCCTCCTCCCGTGGCTCCTGTCCCAGGCGACAGCAGGAACGATGTGGGTCTGGTTCCTCAACCCGAACTACGGACCGGGAAGCGCCATCACAGAAGCTCTGGGGTTCGGCCCGTCCGACGTCTTCTCGACGACCGGAGGCGCTTTGGTCGCCGTGACGCTGATCACGGCATGGTGGTCGTATCCGCAGGCGATGCTGCTCTTCCTCGGAGCGCTTCAGACCGTGCCCAAGGAGCTCTACGAAAGCCTCCGGGTCGACGGCGGTGGCATCTGGCGCAGCTTCGTCAACGTCACCCTGCCCTATCTGCGGAACACGATCGTATCGGTGGTGGTCGTGCTCCTCATGCTCTACGTGCAGATGGTCACGATCATCCTCGTCACCACGCGCGGGGGCCCGCTCCGGGCGACGGAGACGCTTTCGATGCGCGTCTTCAACCAGGTCTTCCAGCAGTACAACCTGTCCGGGGCTTCAGCGACAGCCATACTCCTCTTCGCCATCAACGTCGTCCTCACGCTGATCGCCTTGCGCTTCCGACGGAGGGAAACCCTGTGACTACGTCAACGACCGCTCGCCGCGGCAGCCGGTGGGGCACGATCCTCCGGGGTGTCCCGAGATGGCTCTTCATCGTCGTCTCGGCCCTCGTCGTGCTCCCGCCTGTGGCCTGGATCCTCTCGACTTCTCTGAAGCTTCCCGCGGACACCATCCAGTTCCCGCCGAAGTGGATCCCGGACCCGTTCTCTCTCGCGAACTACTCCGGCATCTTCACACCGACGAACATACGGTTCTTCCTCAATTCGCTGGTCTACTCCTGCGGTTCGATCGTTCTCGCGCTCGCGATCTGCATCCCCGCGGCCTACGTCGCGACCCGGTACCGCAGCCGTCGCATGGAGACCGTGATGACCGGCATCCTCGTTCTCTCCATGGTCCCGGCGATCGTCGTCTTCATCGCCCTGTACTCCATGTTCGTGAAGACGGCGCTGATCAACACGTATCCGTTCCTCATCGTCGTGTACGCGGCGATCATCTGCGGGCAGACGATCCTCTTCATCCGCAACTTCATCGAGAACATTCCTCTCGAGATCGAAGAAGCTGCGGCCATCGACGGGTGCTCGCGGCCGCAGATCCTGTGGCGCATCGTCCTCCCCCTCATCCGGCCCGGCATCGCCGCCATCGCCATCTTCATCTTCGTGTTCGTCTGGAACGACTACCTCGTCGGTACGGTCCTGGCCACGACTCAAGACATGAAGACGGTTCAGAACGGCATCGTGCAATACCTGCAAACGGGATACGGCGCCTTCTGGGGCCTCTTCGCGGCCTTCGTCACGGTCGCATTCATTCCCGTCCTAGCGCTGTTCTCGCTGTTCCAGCGCTGGTTCATCGCCGGGCTGACATCCGGTGGGGTGAAGGGATGACCGAGGCCCAACGGGTGGCGGTCATCGGCGCAGCAGGGTGGGCCGGGAGCCGTCATGCACACGCCTTCCACGACATCGGCGCCCGCGTCGTGGCTCTGGTGGACCCGAGCCCGCGTACGGCCGAGCTCGCACGCGAAGTCGGTGCCAGGGTGCTGGAATCCGCGGGTGGGCTCCACCCGTCGGAGGTGGACCTCGTCGTGGTGTCCCTGCCGAGCAGTATGCAGCCGGGCGTGACGGCTGAGCTGTTGCGGCGAGGGCTGCGCGTCCTGGTCGAGAAGCCGGTCGGCTCCTCGCTCGCGAACGCCGAGCCGTTGTCCGGCGTGGAGAACGTCGACCAGAACCTCATGGTCGGGTACACGCTGCATCACCATCCCGTCGCCCAGAGGCTGGCGGAATGGATATCCTCCGTGAACGTGATCAGTGTCAGCGTTCGGTCGGCGGCCCGCAAGCTGACCGTCGACTCGTGGCGCGCTGCGCCCGAAGAGGGCGGCGTCGCCGTCGTCAACGGCATCCACGCCATCGAGTATGCGGCGTCCCTCTTTCCCGGTGAGGCGACCGTGCGCTCCACCTACGTCAGCGAGGAGTTGCACCGCGCGGGCGTCGCCGACTACACCGCCACGACGCTCACCTTCGAGGACGGGCCGCTCCTGAGGCTGGAGACGTACTGGAACCCCTGGGAGCACACGACCGGCCTCAATCGCAACGATTGGTCCCTCGAGATCGACGTCATCGCGCACGAGGGCCGGCGACTCTGGTCCAACTGGTCGTACCACGAGTGGGATCGGTACGGGTCGGAGACCGTGCGGCACTTCCCCGAGATCGACCTCTTCCGCAAACAGGCGGAAGCGGCGCTCCTGTTCGCCGGAGGCGGGCCTCCGACGGTCGGGTACCGGCAAGCGTTGCGAGCGACGGAGATCGCGGACGCGATACTGGCAGAGGTGCGAGAGCGGATATGAGCAGAGCAAGAACAGTGATCATCGGCGCCTCCCACTGGCACCTCCCGCTCTGCGCCCAGGCGATCGCGGACCGGCACCATGTGCTCGGCGCCTCGGATCCGGATACCTCCCGGGTCGAAGGCCTGAGCCGGCTGTGGGGTGGCACGCTGCACTCGTCATGGGAGGAGCTGCTCTCCGCCTACGACGACATCGAGCTGGCATACGTCTTCGCACCCCACGACACGATGCGCTCGGTCTGCCTGGCACTGATCGACCGCGGGATCCCGCTCGTCGTCGAGAAGCCGGCCGGCATCGCGCTCGGCCAGGTGGAGGAGGTCCGGCAGGCCGCCGAGGCGGCCGACGTACCGATCGCCGTCCCCCTCGTGCAGCGAGGCGGCCCCGTGGAGCAGTGGCTCGGCAAGGCGGGAAGCTCCGTCTACGAGAGCACTCAGTTCATCGCCGGACCCCCTGACCGGTACCTGGTCAGCGGCAATCCGTGGATGGTGGAACTCGAACGCGCCGGGGGCGGGTGCATGATCAACCTGGCGCCCCACTTCGTCGACCTGTTCCTTCAGTCCTCCGGAGCTCGAGAGGTCACCGTGACAGCGGCGATCTCCGCCACGCTGCATGGCGGGGAGGTCGAAGACTACGCCTCGCTCACCCTGGCCACCCCCGACGGGCGAGTCGCGACCGTCCAGGTGGGCTACGCCTTCCCGGCCTCGCCGCTGAAACGCCACTGCGCGTATATGCGGATCGGCGCCGGGGGAACGGCGACAATATGGTCGGATGGGCGCGCGTCGTTCACGTCCACCGGCGGTGTCACCGAGACATCGCAGTTCACCGTAGACAGCGACCCCCTATACGAACGGTTCGTCGGCAGGGTGGCCGACCAGCTGACCTCCGGGTTCGCGGGCCTGCCGGGGATTCGTGATCTGGAAGCGACGATGGCCATCATCTGGGATGCGTATTCGAAAGCAGGACGAGGGAGTATCGGTGTCCAACCACAGCATTGACGAAGTGGCGGCCGCGGCCGGCGTGCACCGTTCCACGGTCTCACGCGCATTCTCGCGTCCCGAAGCTGTGAAGCAGGAGACCCGGGATCACATCCTCAAGGTCGCTGCATCGATGGGCTACACGATGAGCCCGCTCGCGCAGGCGCTTCGGACCAAGAGCAGCACGCTGGTGCCGCTCATCGTTCCGGACATCACCAACCCCTTCTTCGCAGAGCTCGCGAAGACGATGACCGCCGTCGCCAGGGAGCGCGGCTACCAGCTGGTGCTGTGCGTCACCGAGAACGATCCCGGGGCGACCGCTGGATACCTTCACGCGATGCAGTCGATGTACGCGCCGTTCGGGGTGATCGCACCCTCGACCCGGGTCGACCCCGCCGAATTCGAGCCGTTCGGCTTCGGTAACCGCCTGGTCGTCATCGACCGCATCGAGTCGGACGTTCAGGTGCCCACCGTGACCGTCGACAACGCGAAGGGAATCGAGCTCGCGTTCGACCATCTGCTGGAGCTCGGCCACACCTCGATCGCCTACGTCTCGGGCATCCCCGGAACGCACACGGCCGCCGATCGGCGCGCCGCCTACCAGGAGCTCACTGCGCGGCACGGGATGACCCCGATCGAGCTGGACAGCGACATCGGCGCCGAAGCCGGAGAGCGCGCCGCACAGGAACTGGCGACGATGGACGACCGGCCTTCGGCGGTGATCGCGGCGAACGACATGGTCGCGTTCGGCGTCATCAGCGCACTCGGCGCCTACGGCCTCTCCGTGCCCGATGACGTCTCGGTCGTCGGCTACGACGGCCTTCCCCTCGGCGCGCACATCAACCCGCCGCTGACCTCCGTGCGACAGCCGATCGCCGAAATGGGCCGGATCGCCATCAGCCTGGCCGAGCGCGCCTCCCTGAACGGCGAGGTGGAGCACGTGATCCTGCAGCCCGAACTGCTCATCCGCTCCTCGACGAGGTCTGTGCGATGAGCCTGACGCGAATGCCCGGGCTCCAGTACGTGGACCACGCGGCCTACACGGTTCCGGATCTCGATGAGGCGGTGTCGTTCTTCGTCGACGTCCTCGGGGCGGAAGAGCTGTACCGCTCCACGCGCGGCCCGGACGCGGCCTTCATGCCGGTCAACTTCGACGTGCCCTCGGATGCGGCCCTCGAACTTTCGATGCTGAGGATGCCGCCCAATCTGAATGTCGAGCTGTTCCAGTGGCAGACCGCGGACCGGCGAACCGAGCATCCCCGGCACAGCGACCGAGGCGGCCATCACCTCTGCTTCGCCGTGGAGGACGTGGACCGGGCCGTCAGCCACCTGGAGCAGGTCCCCGGCGTGCGCATCCTCGGCGAACGCAAAGAGGTCGCCGGGGACAGTCCCGCCGTCGCGGGCAACCGCTGGATCTACTTCCTCACCCCGTGGGGTCTCCTGATGGAGCTGGTCGACCGCTCCCGCGTGCAGAGCCCCCCGAACTTTGTCGGACCGGCGGACTGGAACCGCCCGATCGAAAGAAGAACCACCTCCTCATGATCATCGCCGGACACACGCTCGGAACGCCGGGCATGACACTCCAGGAAGCGATCCGCCTGTTCAAGACGGCAGGACTGGACGCGGCGGAAGTCATCTATCAAGACGCGTACCCCGCCGCGATCTCTCCCTCGGACAAGAAGTCGGCGCAGCACGCAGCCGCTGTCGCCCGCGATGAGGGCCTCCCCATCGTCGCGCTGACCCCCTACACGACGAGCATCAACAGCCTCGACGCGGAGAGCTGGCAGGCCGGCATCGACGAGTTCCGGGGATGCATCGACGCAGCTCACGACGTGGGCGCCACGCGCGTCCGGGTCTATGCCGGCGCCTGGCAGCCGGGTTCCCCCGAGTACACCGCGCACTGGGAGCGGCTCAGCGCGGCGCTGAGCGTCCTGGCGGTCGACGCGCAGCAGGCCGGCGTGGTGCTGTGCGTCGAGAACCACTTCGGAACCATGACGCAGACCGCGTCCGACACCGCCCGCCTGGTTCGCGAAGTCGACTCACCGGCCGTGCGCGTCCTCTACGACCAGGCCAACCTGACGTTCACCCACGACGAGGACTGGACTCAGGCCTTCGCCGTTCAGGGTGACCTGATCGGCCACGTCCACGTGAAGGACCTCGTCTTCAAGGACCGCAACGCTCCGTTCCGGGCTTCGGACACCGCTCGGGTCAAGGCGGATGAACGCGCGATCCGCTCTCGTGTCGTCGGTACCGGCATCGTGCCCTGGGCGGACATCATCCATGAGCTCGCGCGCCGCGGATACGACGATGTGCTGACCCTCGAGTACGAATACCGCTGGCACCCGCAGGATCTCCCCGAACCCGCGACGGGATTCGCCGAATCCGCCCGGGCGGTGCGTGCGATCCTCTCAGCGGTGGTGTCCCAGTGACCACTCGGACGCTCCGTGTCGGTGTGGCCGGCGTCGGCAACATCGCGACCATCGCGCAGCTGCCGACCCTTGTGGCCCGCGACGATGTGGAGCTGACTGCCGTGGTCACCCGCAAAGCGGACCCCCAGCCGCTGATGCGGCGGTGGGGCTTCGGACGGGCCTATTCGACCGTCGACGCGATGCTGGAGGCGGAGACCCTCGATGCCGTGTTCATCCTGACGCCGCGTTCGGAGCATGTGGAGGCCACACGTTCCGCCCTGGCGGCCGGAGTCGACGTCTTCTGTGAAAAGCCGCTGGCCACCCGCGCGGACGACGCACTGTTCCTCGCGCAGCTAGCGGATGACGGCGGCCGCATCCTGATGGTGGGATTCAATAGGCGCTTCGCCCCCGTCTACGAGGCCGGCCGGGAAGCATTCGGCGCGCGCGGCGCATCCTTCTGCGTCGCACAGAAGAACCGGGCGGGCTCTGAATACCGCGCGACGTTCGAGAACGCCATCCACATGGTCGACCTCCTGCGCTGGTACTGCGGAGGCGAACCGGTGGAGGTGAACGCCCACGCCGCCGGCGATGACCCCTGGCAGGAGGACGGAGTCAGCGCGCTCATCCGCTTCGACAGCGGCAACACCGGCGTCCTGATGGCCGCGCGGAACGCAGGCGCCTGGAGCGAGAAGCTCGATGCCTACGGTGACGGCGTCACGGCGACCATTTCAGCCCCCGACAGCGTCGCGATCACGCGCGACGGGCAGACGACTGTCCGGGAGATGTCAGCGGAGGCGTTCGGGTGGGCCACGGCGACGCAGACCTTCGGCTTCGCCGGAGCGGTGAACCATTTCCTGGATCGAGTGCGGGATCGGCAGCAGCCCCTCACCTCGGGTGCGGAGGCGGCCAAGACTCAACTGCTGCTCGATCGCATCCTGTCGGCCGCAGGTTTGCCGGTCGAGGAACAACCAGGACGTCTCTGGTCCAGCCACGCGAAGAAGTAGCAGGAGAGGAACCCACCGTGTCCATGCAGGACCACATCGTCTTCGTCACGGGTGCGAACGGCGGCATCGGCAGCTCGATGGTCTCCGCCTATGCGGAAAGCGGGGCGACGGTGATCGCTTCGGATCGCGGCGGAGAGAAACCCGAGGCGGCCGTCGCCTACTACGACCTCGACGTGACGGACGAGCAAGCGACGGCAGCTGCCATCGCCGACATCATCGCCCGCTTCGGCCGGATCGACGCCCTGGTGCACGCGGCGGGAGTCTTGGGGGAGACCCCCGACCCTCTGAAAACCAGTACGGCGGAATTCGCACGGATCATGACGATCAACGCGACCGGCACCTTCACCGTCGTCCGGGAGACCGCGCAGGCGATGCTGGACCACGAGATCAGGGGGACCATCCTCCTCTTCTCGTCGGTCGCGGCGAAGGAGGCCCGGCGGACCTATCTGCCGTACAACGCGAGCAAGGTCGCCGTCCTCCACATCATGTGGTCCATGGCGCAGATCCTGGGACCCTCCGGCATCTCGGTGAACGCAATCACCCCAGGTCCGGTGGAGACGAACATGTGGGCTCAGCTCGCCGAGGCATCCGGCGACGCACCCGACTCGGCCGCCCGGGCACGAGCAGAACGCGCAGCGCAGCTCCCGATGCAGCGATTCGCCCGGCCGGACGAGGTCGCGAATGCTGCGCTGTTCCTCACTGATCCTCGGAATCGCTACATCACCGGCGTCAGCCTCGACGTCGCGGGGGGTGCCCACCTCGGCATGGGATCGTAACGCCGCCGGACAGCCCGCGTTGCGCAAATATGAGACGTTCCCGGCGACGGCGGGGGGCGACGGACCATACTCAGCGAACATGCTGTTCCAATACATACCGAGCGGCGCACGGCACGCGATGACCGCTCGAACGGTCCAGGCTCTTCGTGCCGACGAGCAGGAACTCTGTTTTGCGCTCTCGTGGTCAGGCGAGGCCCAGAACCTGACCGTCGATGACGGGGTCCACGTCGCCGCGTGGGATCTGCGGGCGCTCGACGACATCCACGCTTCCACCGTGCCCGGCACCCTCGCCGCCTTCATCGCCCGGCTGGTTCGAGATCACCCCGTTCCCCCGGCCGGTGTTGAGCTCATCTGCCTGGACGAACAAGCCCGACAAGGGTGCGAATCCGCCGCGGTGGAGATTCGCCGAAGCGTGGGCGCAGCCACAGCCGGTCGGCTTCAGAGCATGACCATCAGCCGTGCGGGCGCCTCCATGGCCCCGGAAGGTGAACCGCGCGTGCAGCCTCCGCGCTGACCGCGCGCAATCTGCGGTGTCTCGGAACGTGGGCGGTCCGGCGCGCCACCGCAGACGTTCCACAACGCAGCACTCACTCCGCACGGACGGATCGGGACTACTCCCCGGAGAGTATGGGCGGGTACTCTCGGCGCCGCATGACAGCGCCGTTGCAGCCGAACAGAATGGTGCGTGAACGGTGCGATCCGTCGAACGAAAGGAACACCGATGTCCACAGCTCTGAACGCATCCCCAGTCCTGGTGCGACGATCCCGAGAAGCGCTCAGCGCGCTCGCGGTGCAGTTCCTGCTCGGGATGGGCGCGAACCTCATCGGCAGCCCGGAAGAGAACGACGGCGGTGCCCGGGTCGTCGCGGGCATCATCCTCGGTCTCCACGCGCTCGTGGGCATCGGGGTCGTCGTCGTGGCCGTACGGGTCTGGCTGGCGGCCCGGCGCGAGGGCGTCGCACAGACGGCCGCACTCTGGGCGTTCATCGTGATCATCCTCACGTTCCTCGTCGGTGTCGGCACGATGTTCACGGGCAGCGGATGGATGTCCTTCCTGATGGCGCTCGGGTTCGTCGTGGCCGCCGCTCTCTACGTCGTCATCGGCGCCGGTGCGCTCCTTCGGCAGCGTTCCTCCGTCGCGAGCTGACGGGGAGCCGACCGACAGCAGGGATGCCGGGATGCCGGGGTGCCGGGATGCCGGGATGCCGGATGAGACGGTTCTAATCCCGGTCTCCTCCTCGTCTCATGGGTGGCCGACATGCTCTTTCCACAGGCCGAATTTTGGCCGTACGCCAACGGAAAGGTAACCTCCACCGAAATGAAGACGCTCACCAAGATCATCGTCGCCAGCACCGCAGGCATCCTCAGCGCGGGCCTCGCCACCGCCGGCGCCTTCGCCGCCACCGGGGCTTTCTCCGTTCAGGACCAGGCGGGCGCTGCGATCGCGGCCCACGGCGTGACCGGCGCGGCGAAGAGCGCAGCGCAGTCGGCGGCGGCCAAGGCGGAGCAGAAGGCCGCCGCGCTTCGCGGCGAGGTCTCGAAGCTCGCAGGCCAGGCGCCGGCGGTTCCCACGCTGCCCACGACCGTCCCGTCCGGCGTTCCGGCGGTTCCCGGTGTTCCGTCCGTCCCCGGCGTCACGACCGGGTCGGGCACCCTGAGCGGCTCCGTGTCCGGCACGGCCGGCTCCGTGACCGGCTCCGGCACGGCGGGCGCGACCGGCGCGGCGGGCACCTCTGGTGCGAGCGCGACGGGCGGCGCCGCCGCGACCGTGGTGGCCCCTCCGGCGGCCGTCGACGTGCGTGGCAGGGGTTCGGCGACGCTCGGCCACTGAGCGGTTCCACCCCGGCTTGGGGCGAGGAGGTTCGGGTTCCTCCTCGCCCCATTTCTCTGTCTTCGCCCGCCTCGCCTGGCTTCGCCCGCCTCAGGCGATGAGGCGGTAGCCCATCCCGCGCACGGTCTCGATGCGCTCGGCGCCGATCTTGCCGCGGAGATAGCGCACATACACGTCGACCACGTTCGATCCCGGGTCGAAGTCCAGCCCCCACACGCGGCTGAGCAGCTGCTCGCGACTGAGCACTTGCCCGGCGTGGGTCAGCAGCTCCTCCGCGAGAGCGAACTCCCGTGCCGACAGATCCACCGCGGTCCCGGAGACGGTGATGCGGCGGGTGCGGACGTCCAGGACCAGATCGCCAGCACGCAGCACATCGGCCGCCTCCGGTCGCGCCGCTTTCAGTCGCAGCCGGATCCGCGCGAGCAGCTCGTCGAACCGGAAGGGCTTGGCCAGGTAGTCGTCCGCGCCGCCTTCGAGGGAGCCGACGACATCGCGCCCGCCTGTGCGGGCGGTCAGGACGATGACGACGAGCGGATGCCCCTCACCACGGACCGCCTCGAGCACGCCGAAGCCGTCCAGCCCCGGGAGCCCGATGTCGAGGACCAGCAGGTCGTGCGCCCCGGTCCGCACTTCGTCGAGCGCCGCGAGCCCGTCGGTCACCGTGGTGACGGTGAAGCCGGCCGACCGCAGCCCCTTCTCCACGAAGGAGGCGATCCGGGGCTCGTCCTCGGCGATCAGGATGCGGCTCATGGCGTCTCCTCGGTGATGGATGGGGACGGGTGGACGTCAGGCGCGGCATCGTCCGCGGCGCGGTGGTCCGCGTCCCCGTCCGCATCCGCATCTCCGCACGGGATGCTGACGGTGAACGTCGAACCGGCGGCCGAGCTCGTGACGTCCGCGGTGCCGCCGTGGGCGTGCGCGATCGCAGTGACGATGGCGAGCCCGAGTCCTGACCCGGAGGTCCCGCGGGTGCCGCCGCCGCGCTGGAATCGCTCGAAGACCCTGGCCTGATCGCCCTCCGCGATGCCGGGTCCGTCGTCGCGCACCCACGCCCGGAACAGCATCCCGGTCCGACCGTGGACGAGCTCGCTCCCCAGACGGATCACGCCGCCGGGCGTCGAGTACTTCGCGGCGTTCTCGGCGAGTTGGAGCCACGCCTGGGTGATCCGGCGGGTATCGAGCGTTCCGTCGCCCTCCGCCGCCTGCTCGATCACCCAGGGGCGGTCGGGCGCGAGGGCGGCGGCCTTGGCGGCGACCATCCTCGTCAGGTCGGCGAGGTCGGCGGGCGCCGTGTTCACGAAGCCCGGCCCGCGCGATTCGGCGAGCAGGGCGATGTCTCCGACGAGCTCACTCATCCGGTCGAGTTCGTCGACGGCGAGCTCCCGCACGACGCGCACGTCGTCGGGGTCGCTCGGATCGAGCAGCTCGAGATGGCCGCGCACGATCGTGAGAGGGGTCTTCAGCTCGTGGCCGACGTCGTCCAGCAGCCGGCGCTGCGAGGTGAACGACTCCTCCAGGCGGTCCGTCATCCGGTTGAAGCCGGCGGCCAGGAGGGAGAGGTCATCGCCGCCGCGGACGGGGATGTGCTGCCCGAGCTCCGTCGCCGAGAGCTGGTCCGCCGCCTCCCGCAGCTCGCGCACCGGGCGCAGCAGCCGCCCGGCGACGAACCAGGCGACGAGACCGATGAGGACGAGCGCGCCCGCGGCGAGGAACGCATACGTCCGGAACGGGCTCGCGACCGCCGCGAGGACGCTGTCGAGGTCGTAGGCCGCGACGTAGAGGCCCTTCGCCGGATCGCCGTTGACCGTCACCGGGATGATCGCGTAGCGCAGCGTGCCCTCGGCGGACTTCGCCGTGCCCATCACGACGTGGGTCGGATCCGCCTCGCGTGCGAACCGGGCGACAAGGCTCTTGTCCCGATCCATCCGGAACGGGAGGGTGCCGCCGGGGATGTACGCGGCCTGCCCGGCGACGATGCCGAGGGTGCTCTCGGAGGGGGCAGGGGCGGCCTGCTGGATGAGCGTGCGGAGCAGCGCATCCACTCCCTTCTGATCTTCCGCCGGCGTCTGAGCCGCGACGGCCTTCACCTGGGACAGATTGCGGTACAGGTTCCCGTCCACCTCGGCCAGGGCCTGCTGGCGGAGCACGAAGAAGGTGGCAGCTCCCGCGGCGGCCAGCCCGATCCCCGCGGCGAGGACGATCGCCACGACGATCCGCGCCCTGACCGAGAACACGGCCCGCCGAGGGGGCTGCCCCATCGCGCGGCGCGGTCGGCGTGAGGGCATGACCTCATTATCCCGTGCCGGCCGGGACGACCACGAGGCGTCGGCGGACTAGGGCACGTGCGCGAGCATGTTCTCGAGCGAATTGTGGAGGTGCACGGCCGTGGCCTGGCTCGCCAGCAGCTCGTCACCGGCGATGATCGCACCCACGATGACCAGGTGCTCCTGCGTGGCCTGATCGAGACGGCGACGGTCCTGGCGCGAGATGCGGCGTGCCCGGGCCAGCTGGCCGCGCATGTCCCGGAGGCTCGCGGCCAGGTGCCGGCTGCCGGCGGCCTCCTCGAGAGCGCGGTCGAGGGCGTCGGCGAGTTCGTAATACCGGCTGGTCCCGGCCTCGGAGTCGTGCGGAACGGCGCTCAGCAGTGCCGCGCGAAGCTCTTCGAAGCGTGCGGGGTCGCGCCGGCGGGCGGCCAGCCGGGCGGCCTGGGTCTCGAGAGCCTCCCGAAGCTCGAACAGCTCCACGATGTGATCGCGCGAGAGAGGTGCGACGGTGCTCGTGCGGCCCACGCTCGTGACGAGGCCTTCCGCGGTGAGGCGGGAGAGCGCCTCCCGGAGCGGAGTCCGTGAGACGCCGAGCCGGACGGCGGTCTCCGTCTCACTGATCCGGGTGCCCGGCTCCAGCGTCCATTCGATGATCTCGGCGCGAAGCCGCTTGTATGCGACGTCGCTCGCTCGGTCGCGAGCCGGGGGAGGGGAGACGGTCATCCGGGTGCCTCTCAGCCCTGTCGGCGGGTCACCTGGCGTTCGTCCGGACCCACGTACTCGGAGAGCGGGCGGATGAGCGCGTTCGATGACAGCTGCTCCATGAAGTGCGCGGTCCATCCGGTGACCCGCGCCGCGACGAAGAGCGGGGTGAAGAGCTCCGTGTCGAAGCCGATGAGGTGGTACGCCGGGCCGGACGGGTAGTCCAGGTTCGGCTTGATGCCCTTCCGCTCATCCATCGCGGTGGCCAGGCGATCGTACAGATCGAGGATGTCGGGACGGTCGTACTCGGCGACCAGGGTGTCGAGGGCGGTCTTCATGGTCGGGACCCGGGAGTCGCCGTTCTTGTAGACGCGGTGGCCGAATCCCATGATCTTGCGCTTCTCGGCCAGAGCGCGGTCGAGCCAGGCCGCAGCGTTCCCGGGGGATCCGATCTCGTCGAAGATGTGCAGCACGGCCTCGTTCGCACCGCCATGGAGCGGTCCTTTGAGCGCCCCGATGGCCGCGACGACCGCGGAATACAGGTCGGACAGGGTGGAGGTGACGACCCGCGCCGTGAAGGTGGAGGCATTGAAGGAGTGCTCGGCGTACAGCGTCATCGAGACGTCGAACGCGTCCACCACGACCGGGTCGGGAACCTCCCCGAACGACATGTGGAGGAGGTTCGCGCTGTAGCCGAGGTCGTCGCGCGGCTCCACCAGCGGCAGGTCGTGGCGGCGGCGCTGGATGTAGGCGACGATCGCCGGCAGCTTCGCGAACAGCGTTACGGCCTTGGCGAGGTCGGCTTCGGGGGAGCGGTCGGCTGCCTCAGGGTCTGCGGCGCCGATGACGCTCACGGCGGTGCGCACGATGTCCATCGGATGCGCGTTTCGCGGCAGGAGGTCGATGACGCGCTTGACGGTCTCGTCCAGCCCGCGCTGGGCCCGTTCGGCCTGCTGGAACGTGGCGAGCTGCTTCTCGTCGGGCAGCTCGCCGTGCCAGAGGAGGTAGGCGACCTCCTCGAACGAGCATTCGGCGGCGAGTTCGTGCACGGGGTAGCCGCGGTAGAGCAGCGAGTTCGTCTCGGCGTTCACCTTCGAGATCGCCGTGGTGTCGACGACGACTCCGGCGAGCCCTTTCTTGATGTCGGTCATGGTGTCAGCTCCGGTTGTCGGCGAGGTCGAAGGTGTAGACGCGCTCGTCGAACGACGCGTAGCCGGCGTAGTCCACGAGTTCGTAGAGGCGAGCGCGGGTCTGCATCTCCGGCACCCGGGAGGTCAACGATCCCTCGCTGAGGATGGTGTCGAGGCCCCGCTCGGCGGCGCCCATCGCGAGGCGCAGCAGGGACACGGGGAAGATCACGAGGTTGACCCCGACGTCGGCGAGCTGCCGGGTGGTGAACAGATCGCTCTTGCCGAACTCGGTCATGTTCGCCAGGATCGGCACGTCGACGGCGGCGCGCATCGCCGCGAACTCCTCGAGGCCGGCCATCGCCTCGGGGAAGATCGCGTCGGCTCCCGCATCGACAAGAGCCTTCGCCCGGTCGATGGCGGCCGCCATCCCGTCGACGCCGCGGATGTCGGTTCTGGCCATGATGAGGAAGTCCGGGTCCCGTCGTCCGGCGACAGCCGCCGCGATCCGCTTCAGCGCCGTCGACTCGTCGACCACATCCTTGCCGTCGAGGTGCCCGCACCGCTTGGGGTTCACCTGGTCCTCGATGTGGATGCCTGCGACGCCCGCATCCTCCATCACCTGTACCGTGCGGGCGACGTTCATCGGCTCGCCGAATCCGGTGTCGGCGTCGACGAGCGTGGGCAGATCGGTCACGCGGGCGATCTGACCGGCTCGCTGGGACACCTCGGTGAGGGTGGTCAGCCCGATGTCCGGCAGGGCGAGATCGGCCGACACCACGGCGCCCGACACGTAGACGCCTTCGAACCCCTTGTCCTGGATGAGCTTCGCGCTCAGCGGGTTGAACGCGCCGGGCATCCGCAGCAGCTCCCCGGAGGCGAGCCCCTCACGGAACGCGCGCCGCTTCTCGGTGGCGGTGAGCTTCGAGTGCAGCATCAGAACAGTCCTTCCGGGGGAACGGGCAGGGAGCCTGCGGGAGCCACGACGTTCAGCAACCGCACTTCTTCGGCGGTGAGCTCGGGCAGTCGCTCGGCGAGATCGAGGAAGCGCTCGACCTCCGTGAAGCCGAGGACGCCGTCGGCGAGCGTGCGGAACTTGTGCACGTAGTCGGTGCGCGCGAACGGCTTCGCTCCGAGGGGATGGGCGTCGGCGACGGCGATCTCCTCGACGATGCGGGTGCCGTCGGCAAGCGTCGCCTCCATCCGGCCGCCGAACGCCTGCTCCGCCGGGTCGGTGGAGTGGTAGCGACGCGTCCACTCCGGGTCCTCCCGGGTGGTCACCTTCTGCCACAGGGCGACGGTGTCGGCGCGCCCGGCGCGCTCGGGAGCGTAGGCGCCGACGTGGTCCCAGGCGCCGTCCTGGAGCGCGACGGTGAAGATGTACGGGACCGAGTGGTCGAGCGTCTCCCGGCTGGCCGCCGGGTCGTACTTCTGCGGATCGTTCGAGCCCGAGCCGATCACGTGGTGGGTGTGATGGCTCGTCGCGAGCACGATCGACTGCACCTTCTCCGGGTCCCGCAGCTCGGGATGCTGGACGCTCAGCCTACGCGCGAGGTCGATGAACGCCTGCGCCTGGTACTCGGCCGAGTGCTGCTTGGTGAACGAGTCGAGGATGGCGCGCTTGGCCTCCCCGGGCTCGGGCAGGCTGACCGTGTAGCGCGCAACCGGGCCGTCGAGCAGCTGGGCGATGACGCCGTCCTCGCCCTCCCAGATGGGAGACGGCGACGTCTGGCCGCGGATCGCCCGGTCCACCGCCTCCACCGCCATCTTCCCGGCGAACGCCGGCGCGTACGCCTTCCAGGTCGAGATCTCGCCCTTGCGCGACTGCCGCGTGGCGGTGGTCGTGTGCAGGGCCTGCCCGATCGCCTGGAAGATCACCGACGGATCGAGGCCGAGGAGCGTTCCGATGCCCGCGGCGGCGCTCGGCCCGAGGTGGGCGACATGGTCGATCTTGTGCGCGTGGAGGCTGATCGCCTTCGCGAGGTCGATCTGGATCTCGTATCCCGTCGCGATCCCGCGGACGAGGTCCGCGCCAGAACGGCCCGCGTGCTGGGCGACGGCGAGGAGGGGCGGGATGTTGTCCCCGGGATGCGAATACTCCGCGGCGAGGAAGGTGTCGTGGTAGTCGAGCTCGCGCACGGCGACGCCGTTGGCCCAGGCGGCCCACTCCGGCGAGACCCGGTCGGTCACTCCGAAGACCGTGGCGCCGGGGGTGGAGGGATGCGCGACCGCCTGCCCGCGGGCCGCGGTAACGGGAGCGCGTCCCAGCGAGGCGACTGCGACGGCGGCATTGTCGATCACGCGGTTAACGATCATCTCGGCGACATCGCCGCGGACCGCGACCGGATCGGCAGCGACCTGGGCGATCCTCCACGCCAGTTGCTCCTCCTGCGGGAGCTGCTCGGAGCTTGCGTAGGTTCGGACTTCGTAGGCCTTCATGCGATCAGTGTATACACAATCACTGCGAGCGGAGCAGTGAGCAGCCAAATGCCGACTTTCTGTATACACACGCCGGAAGGTTGGTGTAGTGTACGAACAGGCGTACACTAGTACTCACTCTGGTCCGACGAATGGTCGGCCGTGAACGATGCGCATCCGTGGTGACTTCAGGTCGATCATCACATTCCTAACCTTCCGAGTGCTCGGTTAGTTAGGTTTACTCGCCGCATCGGGTTCAGCCGGACATCCGCTGCCTGGGGCCAACTCACTGACGATTCGCTCCCGGAAACAGGAATGGAACAATGAAGCTCCTTCACTCCAAACGAAGTGCCGCCGCTGTGGCGGCTGTCGTGGTCGCGGGCCTGATGCTCGCGGGATGCACCCCCAGCGGCCACGCGTCCTCCGCCTCCGGGAGCAGTGCTCCGGTGCGTGGAGGAACGCTGACCGTGGGCAGCGGCAACGATGCGGTGCCCGGTTTCGTGCTCGCCGGAAACCAGTCCAACTGGTCCTGGGAACGGAGCGTGTTCCAGACACTGGCCTCGCTGGATGCGAAGGGGGTGCCGCGGCCGGTGCTGGCCAAGAGCTGGAAGGTGGCGGCGAATGGTCTATCCATCGACGTGAAGCTGCGGGACGATGTGACCTTCTCGACGGGTCGGAAGATGACGGCGGATGATGTGAAGGCGTCGTTCCTGGACACCCTCAACCCCGCGTTCGGCTCCCAGTTGGCGTTCATTGCCAAGCAGTTCACTGCGATCACGGTGCAGAGCCCGACCGAGTTGACGATCGACTTCGCGGCGCCGCTGCCCAACATCTTCGACTTCTTCGAGCTGACCTCGATCATCGACCCCACGACCGTGTCCGGGTTGGCGAACGGTTCCAAAGTCATCGGGACAGGCCCGTACGCCTGGCAGAGCTGGACGCCGGGCAGTTCGCTGACCTTGGTCCGCAACGCCAACTACTGGGGACCGAAACCCTACCTGGACAAGATCACCGTGGTGACCATCAGTGATCCCACCGCACTGGTGAACGCGGTCCGCAGCGGCCGGGTCCAGTACGCGATCGGCATGGCCGGCATCGACGTCGCCGGATTCCAGAAAGACCCCCAGTACAGCGTCGTGCAGACCACGGGCTCCTTGTATCCGCTCGGGGTGGATACGACGGCCGCACCGTTCGACAAGCTCGCAGTGCGCCAAGCCGTGCAGTACGCCATCGACCGCAAGCGCATCGTCAGCCAGGTCTTCGGCGGTCTGGCACAACCCACGACACAGTTCTGGAGCCCGGGCACCCCCGGGTATGACACCGCCTTGAACGACGCCTACGCGTACAACCCGGCGAAGGCGAAGAAGATGATCGCCGATGCCGGCGCCACCGGTGCAAGCTTCACCATCAACGTCATCGGCTTCGGCTCCAACATCAGCGCGGCCCAGATCGTGCAGAACAACCTCAAAGCCGTCGGACTGAACCCGACCGTGAACGTCCTTCCCGCCCTGACCTTCATCGGCCAGCAGGCCGGTGCGAAGCTCGGCCCGATGTTCATGCCCCTTCACGGGCTCGGCTTCGGTCCCGCGACCCTCGTCAACCTGGTGCCGTCGCTCCGGCCGGGCAACCCGTCCCATTTCGCCACTCCCGAGTACGTCTCGCTGCGTGACGTCTTGGCAAAGGCACAGGGCAGCGCCGTGGCACCCGCGACCAAGGCGCTGGGCACGTACATCACCCAGCAGGCGTTCAACCTGCCGCTCGTGTACGCCCCCGGATACGTCGTCACCATCCCCGCCCTCCGCGGGGCCAAGACGACCGCCCTCTCCTACGCCGACTTCTCGTCGGCGTACCTCGGAAAGTGAACGCATGATCCGGTACATCTTCCGACGAATCCCGTCCTTCGTGATCGTCGTCGCTCTGGCTTCGATCGTCGCGTTCCTCCTTCCGCGGCTGGCCCCGGGGGATCCCGCGGTGCAGATGGCAGGTCCGGACGCCACGACCGAGCAGGTGGATGCGATCCGCCATGCCGCGGGATTGGACCTGCCCCTGGTCACGCAATACCTCAATTGGGTCGGCGGGATCTTCCACGGCGACCTGGGCACGTCGTTCAGCTA
Organism: Leifsonia sp.; assembly: GCA_051962155.1. GTDB lineage: Bacteria > Actinomycetota > Actinomycetes > Actinomycetales > Microbacteriaceae > Leifsonia. The sequence goes on from JBQCCO010000071.1 coordinate 35,263, forward strand.
CCATCGCCCGGTGTCGGAGCTGATCGCGGCCAGCATGGAGAGCTCCTTCGAACTGGCCATCTTCGCTGCGATCATCATGGTCGTGCTGGCGCTGGTGCTGGGTGTCCTGGGCGGCACCCAGCTGCGCAAGACCAGCCGCACCGTCCTCGATGTGATCAACACGGCGATGATCGCCATGCCGGCGTTCCTGGTCGGGCTGATTCTCATCGTGGTGTTCGGCATCGTGCTGCGGGTGCTGCCGATCAGCGGTCAGGTGAACCTGTCCGAGAACTTCGCCGAAGGTATCAAGTACCTGATCCTGCCGGCGATCGCGTTGGCCCTGGGACAGGCGGCGGTGATCGCGCGGCTCCTCCAGACCTCGATGCTGACCACCCGCGGAGAAGAGTTCGTCGACCTTGCGACCGCGAAGGGTGCGTCCCCGGCCAGGATCACCTTCCGGCATGTGCTGCC
>JBQCCO010000072.1:0-3457 GCA_051962155.1 Leifsonia sp.
GGCGCGCTGCTGATTGCGACCGCGCGCGGCTTCGAGAGCAGGGGCGCGATGGGGGAGCGTCGCCTCGCCGCGATAACGGATATCGCGGAGACGCTCTGACCTGCGACGGGGGGGGGGGGCCGCCGTACGCCGGCGGCCGCCCCTGGTCACACGTCGGCCGCCGAGCCACCGCATCCACCCCCGGCCCGCAGCTCACCCCGACAGCCCGCGCACCACCCGCACCGCCTCGCCGACAGCGGGCGCGACCGCCGCGAGCTGCGCCGCCGACACCTCGGGCCCCCACGAGAACCGCACGGCGGTCCGCGCCACGTCCTCCGGGTACCCGAGCGCCAGCAGCACGTGCGACGCGTCCTCGCTGCCGGCCGCGCAGGCCGATCCACTGGAGGAGACCACGCCACGCCGTTCCAGCTCCAGGAGCACGGCCTCGCCGTTCGTGCCCGGGAAGACGAACGAGGCGGTTCCGGGCAGCCGCGACGAGGGATGCCCGGTGAGCGCCGCCCCCGGCGCCTCCGTGAGCACGGCGGCCACGAACGCATCCCGTGCCTCCGCCGCCGCACGCGCCCGCGCATCCATGCCGTCCGAAGCCAGTCGCGCCGCCGTCGCGAGCCCCACCGCGCCGGCGACGTTCTCCGTTCCCGACCGCCGGCCCCTCTCCTGTCCACCCCCGTGGATCACGGGCTCCAGGGGGATGCGCCCCCGCACGAACAGGGCGCCGACCCCCTTGGGCGCGCCGAGTTTGTGGCCGGAGACGCTGAGCGCATCCACCCCCAGCGTCCCGACGTCGAGCGGCAGCCAGCCTGCCGCCTGGACAGCGTCCGTGTGAAAGGGGATGCCGTGCTCATGCGCAAGACCGGCGAGCGCCGCGATCGGCTGCACCGTCCCGACCTCGTTGTTCGCGAGCATCACCGAGGCCAGAGTGGTGTCGGGCCGGAGCGCCGCCGCGAAATCCTCAGGGGCCACCATCCCGTCACGGCCGACGGGAACGAATGTGACCTCGAAGCCGTGCAGCCGCACGAGATAGTCGACGGACTCGAGGACGGCCTCGTGCTCGATCCTCGTCGTCACGATGTGCCGGCCGCGCGGGTTCGCCAGCGCGATGCCCTTCACGGCGAGATTGTCCGCCTCCGTGCCGCCGGAGGTGAAGGTCACCTCCGACGCGCGGCAGCCGAGCCAGGATGCGACGGCCGCACGCGCGTCCGCGAGGGCGTGTGCCGCCGACTCGCCCACGCTGTGGTGGCTGGACGGATTGCCGAAGTCGCCGGTCAGGTACGGCCACATCGCCTCCAGCACCTCGCGGCGGACCGGTGAGGTGGCGGCGGCGTCGAGGTAGATCACTCCACCACCACGTCCAGTCCCAGATCGAGCGAGCGGACGCTGTGGGTGAGGGAGCCGGCCGAGATGACGTCGACGCCGGTCTCGGCGATGCTGCGGACCGTCGCGAGGCTGACGTTTCCGCTCGCCTCCACGATCGCCCGGCCCCCGACGCGTGCGACGCCCTCGCGGAGCTCGTCGAGGGTGAAGTTGTCGAGCATGATCGTGTCGACGCCCGCGGCCAGCACCGGCTCGATCTGGTCGATCCGGTCGACCTCGACCTCCAGGTGGGTGGTGTGGGAGAGCTGCTCGCGCACGCGCAGCAGGGCCTCGGTGACTGTCAGCCCGGTCTGGGCGGTGAGGACGGCGAGGTGGTTGTCCTTGGCCATCACGGCGTCCGAGAGCGAGTACCGGTGGTTGTGGCCGCCGCCCGCCCGCACGGCGTGCCGCTCGAACGCCCGCAGCCCGGGCGTTGTCTTGCGGGTGTCCACGATCCGCGCGGAGGTGTGGGCCACCTCGGCGACGAAGGCGGCCGTGAGCGTCGCGATCCCGCTCATCCGCTGGGTGAAGTTGAGGGCGACGCGCTCGCCCTGCAGCACGGAGCGCGCCGGTCCGGTCACCGTTGCCAGCGCATCCCCGGCCGCGAAGACGGCGCCGTCCGGGACGTGCAGGGTCACCTCGATGGAGGGATCCGTGAGCGTCATCGCCGCCGCGAAGACCTCGCCGCCAGCGAAGGTGCCGGGCTCGCGCGCGACCAGCCGGGCGGTCGCGCTCGCCGTCTCCGGGATCAGCAGCTGGCTGGTCACATCGCCCCACGGCGCGTCCTCGACGAGGGCGGCCTGGACGACGGTGTGGATGAGCTGGCGGGTCAGCATGCTGCGGAAACCTCGAGACGGGTCGACTGCGGAACAAGGACGGTGTGGGCCGGCTTATCGTCGGCCGGGAGCGGGAAGTCGGACCGGAAGTGCGCGCCCCGGGACTCCTCGCGGGCGAGCGCCGCAGCCACGACCAGCCGCGCCAGCGTGAGGAGGTTCGCATCCTCGCCGGAGGTGGGATCGGCGGAGACGGGATCGGCGGTCGCCGCGAGTTCGTCCGCGGCCGCTGCGAGCCGGGCGCCATCGCGGTGGACGCCCGCCGCCTCCCACATCAGCCGCTGCAGCCGCTCGCGGTCGTAGGGGAGGGATGCGGGATGCGCGTCCCTGCCGCCTGAATGCTCTACGCCATCGCCGCCCGAACGCGCAGGGCCGGCGATCGCGCCGTCCTGCACCCAGGCCGGCGACGCCATCCACGGCTCGTCGATAGCCCCGGCGGCGCGGTGCGCGAACACCAGCCCCTCCAGCAGTGAGTTGGAGGCGAGCCGGTTCCCGCCGTGCGCTCCGGTGCAGGCCACCTCGCCGACGGCGAAGAGCCCGGGGACGCTGGTCCGCCCCTCCGTGTCCGTCGCCACGCCGCCCATGGCGTAGTGCGCCGCGGGCGTGACCGGGATCGGGTCGCGGCCCCAGTCGTAGCCCGTCGCCCGGCACGCCGCATCGATCGTGGGGAAGCGGCGGGCGAGGAAGTCCGCGCCCCGCGCCGTCGCATCCAGCAGCACGGGATGCCCGCCCTGCGCGGCCATCTCGACCGCGATGCCGCGGGCGACCACGTCGCGCGGCGCCAGCTCCCCATCCGGATGGACATCGAGCATGAAGCGCTCGCCGGCGGTGTTGCGGAGGACCGCTCCTTCGCCGCGCACCGCCTCCGAGACGAGGAAGGCACCCGCGGTGCCGCCTGCGACCGAGGCGGCGAGCGCGGTCGGGTGGAACTGGGTGAACTCCAGGTCGGCGAGCACGGCGCCCGCGCGCCACGCCGCGGCCACGCCGTCTCCGGTGGCCACCGCGGGGTTGGTGGTGTGCGCGTAGAGCTGCCCCCACCCGCCGCTCGCCAGGATCACGGCGTCGGCGTCCACGGCGAGGTCCGCGCCCTCCGCCGGGCGCAACGACACGCCGGCGGCTCGGCCGTCGCGCAGGATCACGTCGCGCAGGAAGACGCCCTCGACGACCGGGATGCCCGCCGCCCGGACGGCCGCGACCAGCGCGCGCTCGAGCTCGGCGCCGGTCGCATCGCCGCCCGCGTGGAGCACCCGGGCAGAGGAGTGGGCCGCCTCCAG
>JBQCCO010000073.1:0-4047 GCA_051962155.1 Leifsonia sp.
TACTGGGCTTGTTGCTGGAAACGGTCCCCCGCGCCTTGACATTGGCCTTGGTCGCCCGCCCGGGGGGGTTCGCCCCCCCCGCTGGGGCGGCTTGCCGCCGGGCGCCCGCACGGCCGCATCCATCCGCTGGTCCCAACACGCCGTCTCGGCGCGCGCGATAACGGCGTGTCGGGACCACTCGATCCACAGCCCTCACTCGCCCGGCCGCACCTCCGCATCCACCCGCTTACAGCATCCCGCCGCCGCTGTAAGCGCGACGTAAGCGCCGTGTAAGCGCGCCCCGGCACGATCGGAGCATCACCCATTCCCACCAGGAAAGGACCACCATGACTCGCAGCTCCGAGTGGGCCGTCGAAGCCCACGGGCTCGTCAAGACCTTCGGCGACAACCGCGCCGTCGACGGCGTCGACCTCACCGTCCGCGCCGGCGCCGTCTACGGCGTCCTCGGCCCGAACGGCGCCGGCAAGACCACCACCATCTCCATGCTCGCCACGCTTCTGAAGCCCGACGCCGGCGAGGCCTTCATCTTCGGGCACGACATCCGGAAGGAGCAGCAGGTCGTCCGGCAACTGATCGGCGTGACCGCCCAGTTCGCCTCCGTCGACGAGACCCTCTCGGCGAACGAGAACCTGATGATCTTCTCCCGGCTCCTCGGTCTCAGCGGCAGCGAGGCGAAGCGGAAGACCGCCGAACTGCTCGAGGAGTTCGGGCTCACGGAGGCGGCCAAGCGTCCGCTGAAGAAGTTCTCCGGCGGGATGCGCCGACGCCTCGACCTCGCGGCCAGCCTGATCGCGCAGCCGCCGCTGATCTTCCTCGATGAGCCGACCACGGGCCTCGACCCGCGGACCCGCGCCCAGATGTGGGACACCATCCGGCGCCTCGTGGCCACCGGCTCCACGGTGCTGCTGACCACGCAGTACCTGGACGAGGCCGACCAGCTCGCCGACCGCATCGCCGTCATCGACCGCGGCCGCGTCGTGGCCGAGGGAACGGCGGACGAGCTCAAGGCGTCCGTCGGCGAGTCCTCGCTGCAGCTGCGCCTGGCCGACCCGGCAGACCTCGAGGATGCGCGCCGCGCCATCCGGACGGTCCTCGGCGTGGACGCGGTCGCCTCGCCCGAAGGCTCCCGCATCACCGCGCCGATGCGCAGTGCGGACACGGTCACCGACCTGTTCGTGACTCTGCGCGAGGCCGGCATCCACCTGTCCGAGATGTCCGTGCAGAAGCCGACGCTCGACGAGGTGTTCCTCACGCTCACCGGCCACGGCGTGGACGACGACGCCGCGGACCACGCGTCCGCCGACGAAGGAGAGAAGGTCCCCGCATGACCGCCATCACCACCATCACCCCACCCGCCCAGCGGGACCTCAGAAACCACATCAGCCTCAGCCAGACGCTCGCCAACACCGTCACCATGGCGCACCGCGGGCTCCTGAAGATCAAGCGGACGCCCGAACAGCTGATGGATGTGACGCTCCAGCCGATCATCTTCACCGTGATGTTCGCGCTCCTGTTCGGCGGCGCCATCTCGGGCGACGTGCAGTCGTACCTGCCGGTGCTCATCCCCGGAATCCTCGTCCAGACGGTCATCACGACGTCCGTCGTCACCGGCGTCCAGCTGCGGGAGGACATGGACAAGGGCGTGTTCGACCGCTTCAAGTCCCTGCCGATCGCGCGGATCGCGCCGCTCTCCGGCGCGTTGCTCGCCGACACCCTGCGCTACGCCATCGCGACGACCATCACCTTCATCGTCGGCATCCTGATGGGCTACCGCCCTGCCGCCGGTGTGGGCCCGGTGATCCTCGCCGGACTGCTGGTGATCGTGTGCTCGTGGGCGATCAGCTGGATCTTCGCGTTCTTCGGCGTCATCGCCCGGACCGCGGGATCCGTCCAGGGGATCTCCTTCCTGGTGCTGTTCCCGCTGACGTTCTTCTCGAACGCCTTCGTGCCCGTGAAGACGATGCCCGACTGGCTGCAGTCGTTCGTCAACGTCAATCCGGTCTCGCACCTCGTCACGGCGGTTCGCGACCTGGCCGACACCGCGACGTTCGGTGCGGACGGCTGGATCGCCCTCGCCGGAGCGGCGGCGATCGTCGCCGTGTTCGCGCCGCTGACCGTCCGCGCCTACATGCGGAAGGCCTGACTGGGCGAGCGTCCGGTCCCTCAACGGCGGCCGTCGCATCCTGCGGAGGGATGCGGCGGCCGCTTCACGCGTGCGGCGCCGTCGGGCTCGCTGCCGCAGGATCGCTGCGCGAATGTGCGGGCCCACGCGGATATCGTGCGCCAGAACCGACATACACTGGAGAAGTGACAGCGTACGTCTCGGCCTTCGACCTGTTCTCGATCGGCATCGGCCCCTCGAGCTCGCACACCGTCGGCCCCCTCCGCGCGGCCGCCGCGTTCGCTGCACGCCTCGACGCGGACGGGATGCTCGACCAGGTCGACCAGGTCACCTGCACGCTCTACGGATCGCTTGGATCGACCGGGATCGGCCACGGCACCCCGGACGCCGTCATCGCGGGCCTGGCCGGCCTGCAGCCGGAGACCTGCCGCCCCGAGGATGTGCACGGCGCCTGGTCGCAGCTGCAACCGGGCGCGACGCTGCTGCTCGCCGGGCGGCGCAGCATCCCGCTCTCGAAGGACGACATCGCGTTCGAGCCGCGGACGCGCTTGCCGGGCCACCCGAACGCCCTCACCTTGCGGGCGTGGGGCCGGGATGCCGCGGGCGAGCGGTCGCCGCTGCCCCTGCTCGAAGAGACGTACTACTCGATCGGCGGCGGGTTCATCCGGCGCGACGGCGAGGAGGCCGAGCTGGCGGCGCGCAACGCGCATCCACTCCCCTACGACAGCTCGGAGGAGCTGCTCGCGATCTGCGACCGGGACGGCATCCCGATCTGCGAGGTCGCCCGGCGGAACGAGGCCGCGCTCCACGGCGAGGAGGCCACGCGGGAACGGCTCGACCTGATCTGGGAGGCGATGGCCGAGTGCGTCGCACGGGGCCTGGCCGGCGACGGGACCCTCCCCGGCGGCCTGGGCGTGCGGCGGCGGGCGGCCACGATGCGGGAGCATCTGGAGTCCGTGCAGGACGACCCGGGACGCGCCACCTCGCTGGAGTGGCTGCACGCGTTCGCGCTCGCGGTCAACGAGGAGAACGCGTCCGGGGGCCGCGTCGTGACGGCGCCGACGAACGGCGCCGCGGGAATCGTCCCCGCCGTGGCGCACTACTACCTGCGGTTCGTGCCCGGCTCATCCCTCGAGGGAATCCGGCAGTACCTGCTGACGGCGACCGCGATCGGCTCGCTGTTCAAGGCCAACGCCTCCATCTCGGGAGCCGAGGGAGGCTGCCAGGCGGAGGTCGGCTCGGCGTGCGCGATGGCCGCCGGCGCGCTCTGCGCGGTGCTCGGCGGGACGCCTCGCCAGGTGGAGAACGCAGCGGAGATCGCGATGGAGCACCACCTCGGGCTCACCTGCGACCCGGTCGGCGGCCTGGTCCAGATCCCGTGCATCGAACGGAATGCGATCGCTTCGTCCACCGCCGTCTCGGCCGCGCGCCTCGCGTTGCACGGCGACGGCCGGCACCTGGTGTCGCTGGACACGGTCATCGAGACGATGCGGCAGACGGGACTCGACATGTCCACGAAGTACAAGGAGACGAGCGAGGGCGGCCTCGCGGTCAACGTCATCGAGTGCTGAGCGGCGTCCCTCCCGCGCGGTTCGTTCCGGCGCCGTGCGGCGTGAGCCGCCTCCCTCCCGCCGAGGTGCTCGTTGTTGCACGCGCGTACGGGTTGTCTCCACAAACAACGCGCACTTCGCGGTGACGGCGCGGCGGCACGCCGGCGCGCGGTGCGCTCCGCAGAGGTGGTCGTTGTTGCGCCGCGTGCGGCGTGAGCCCGTTCCCTCCCGCCGAAGTGCTCGTTGTTGCACACGCGTACGGCGTGAGCCCGTTCCCTCCCGCCGAAGTGCTCGTTGTTGCACACGCGTACGACGTGAGCCCGTTTCCTCCCGCCGAAGTGCTCGTTGTTGCACTCGCGTACGGCGTGTCGGCTG
>JBQCCO010000074.1:0-8928 GCA_051962155.1 Leifsonia sp.
CTCAACGTGCAGTCTTCGTGGACTCGACGGTGGGGGCACGAGGGGTGGGGCGGGAATCATTGGAGGGGGGTGGGGGTTGGGCCGGTCATGACGACTATCGGTTTCATCGGTTCAGGACATATCGGATCCCAGCTCGCGCGCCTCGCTGTCGCACGGGGCTACGACGTCGTGCTCAGCAACTCGCGCGGCCCGGAGACCCTGCGTGCCCTCGTGGACGAGCTCGGCGACCATGCGCGCGCAGCGACCCCCGCGGAAGCCGCGGCGGCCGGCGACCTCGTGGTGGTGACCACCCCACTCGCGGCCGAGGCCACCCTGCCCGTGGACGAGCTCGCGGGAAAGATCGTCATCGACACGAACAACTACTACCCGCACCGCGACGGGCACATCGCGGAGCTGGACGACGAGTCCACGACCGTTGCCGAGCGCCTGCAGAAGCGGCTGGCGGCATCGAAGGTCGTCAAGGCGTTCAACCACATCGGGGCGGCAGAGCTCACCTCGCAGAGCCTGCCCACGGGGACTCCCGGCCGTCGCGCTCTCATCGTCGCCGGAGACGACGCCGGCGCACGGGAGCGCGTCGCCGCGCTGATCGATGAGTTCGGCTTCGAACCGGTGGATCTCGGACCCCTCTCGGAAGGCTGGCGCGCCCAGCGCGACCACCCGGCCTACGGGCCGCGCTTCGACGTCGCGGGCATTCGCGAGGCGCTCTCCGCGGCGACGCGCTAGCCGGGGGTCGAGGGTCGCCGCACGGGCGGGTCATGGGCGCTACCGGACAGCCGGAGTGCTGCCTTTCGCTCGCGTGATGCGCCGGATTAGCGTGTGGATGCGGTGTGTTCCTCCGTCGCAGAAAGACACGATCACGTCAGTAGCAACCACGAAGACCGCGAGGACGGTGCTCATCACCGTCCTCGCCGTCGGCGTCGCCGGACTCATCGTCGGAGTCCTGGGCGCCCTCGGCATCCTGACCCCCACCACGCAGACGGTGCCCGATCTCCAGGGCAACCGAGTCCACGTCGACCCGGGTACGCTCCCTCCTGCGAAGACCCAGAAGGCGATGAACGTCGTTCCCGACATCGGGCAACGCCTCAAGGTCCCCTCTGTCGGTCTGGATGTCAGGCTCGGCGAGCTCAGCGAAGCCGACAACACCATCACCCCGCCCGGGTTCGACTCCGCCTACCTCGTCCGCAACCTGGGCGCCTCACTGGATCAGCCCGGACAAGGCACCCTGTACGTGGTCGCCCATTCCGTCCGCGGCGGCGGCATCGGACCCGGCAACTACCTCATCGACGTCGAGCACGGCACCGCCCGGGTCAAACCCGGTGCCACCGTCCAGGTAGGCGACCACACCTACGTCGTCACCGGCTCGAAGACAATCGATAAACACCGGCTCCCCGACGATCCGGCCATGTGGGCGAACACCCCCCGCCGGCTCGTCCTCATCACCTGCCTCCAGCAACCCTCCGGTGCCCCCTCGACCGACAACCTGATCATCACCGCCACGCTGCAATAGACGGGCATCCCCACGCGGTAGGCCCGACCCTTCCCGACTCTCGGCGGGATCTCCGAAGCCCGGGAGCCACGGCCGGCCGCCGCCGCTCCCCTGGGGCGGCGGCGGTTCGACGGTGGGCTCAGCCAGCGCTCTCAACGGTGACGAGCTCCACCGCCGCGGCCCTCTCGTCGGCGTCGGCCGCGGCCCGCGACGACAGGAGACTGCCGGCGACGAAGGCCACGGCCGCGAACACGAGCGCGACGACGAGGTCACTCCACTCGGTCGGGCTGAGGTGCTGCAGCAGCCCGCCGGCGCCCTCTCGCGCGTCGGCGGCGTCGGGTGCCAGCAGCAGCCCGAGCGCGATTCCCGTCACGGCGAGGGAGAAGCCCAGCACGTACCACGCGATTTCTTTCACATGCCTAGCCAACCGCGTCGACCGGGACGAGTGTAGAGCCTTGTGCGGGCGAGCCATCGCGTGCTATTGACGCCGCATCCCTCGGCCCCCTGTACATCCGCTCAGGAACGCAAGACAATGTCATGACATGAGCCATCCTCACGTGATCCGCACGCCGGACCAGCGGCTGCGGATCTTCGTCTCCTCCACCCTGCAGGAACTCGCCGCCGAGCGACGCGCGGCCCGGACCGCCATCGAACGGCTCCACCTCGCGCCTGTCATGTTCGAGCTCGGGGCGCGGCCGCATCCACCTCGGGAGCTCTACCGGGCATACCTCGACCAGAGCGATGTCTTCATCGGCCTCTACTGGGAGCGCTATGGCTGGGTCGCGCCCGACGAGGAGGTCTCCGGGCTCGAGGACGAGTACAACCTCTGCCCGGACGAGGTGCCGCGGCTGCTCTACGTGAAGAGTCCGGCCGAGAACCGGGAGCAGCGGCTCGCCAGGCTCCTGGCCCGCATCCGCGACGACGACCGAGCCGCGTACAAGTACTTCGAGAGCCCCAGGGAGCTCGCACAGCTGATCGAGAACGACCTCGCCACGCTGCTCGCCGAACGATTCGATCAGAGCCGGGCTCTCTCGGCCGAGGTGGCGAGCGACGCCGACCGCGTGGTCGAGCCGGTGCGGCTGCCGGTTCCGCTGACCGGGCTGGTCGGGCGCGACGGCGACATCGCCGCCGTCGCCGATCGACTCGAGCACGGCGCGCGCCTCCTGACCCTCGCCGGCCCGGGCGGGATCGGAAAGAGCCGGTTGGCGATCGCCGCCGCGGGCGCCGCCGCACGGGCGTTCGAGGATGGCGCGGTGTTCGTCGATCTCTCGGCGGTCCACGATCCCCTGCGCGTGCCCAACCGCATCGCACAGGCGCTGGGGGTGCGCGACACGGGCGACGCGCCCATCCTGGACAACCTGGTGACGGCGCTGCGCGACCGGCGCATCCTGCTCGTGCTCGACAACTTCGAGCAGGTGCTCGGCGCCGCGCCGCTGCTCACTGGACTCCTCGCCGACGCGCCGGGACTGTCGCTCCTCGTCACCAGCCGGACGCTCCTCCGGGTGAGCGCCGAGCAGAGCTACGAGGTGGGTCCGCTGGCCGAGGACTCCTCGGTGAGCCTGTTCGTCGAGCGCGCCCACGCGGTGAAGCCCGACTTCGAGATCACCCCGGAGAACAGGGATGCGGTGGCGCGCGTCTGCACCGCCCTCGACGGCGTCCCGCTGGCCATCGAGTTGGCCGCCGCGCGCATCCGGGTGCTCTCCCCCGCCGAACTGCTCGAGCGGATCGACCGCCGCCTCTCCGTGCTGGTCGGCGGCTCGCGCGATCTCCCGGAGCGGCAGCAGACCATCCGGCGCACCATCGAGTGGAGTACGCAGCTGCTCGCCCCGGCGCAGCGGCGGCTCCTGACACGACTGGGCGTCTTCGAGGGCGGGTTCACCCTCGAGGCGGCGGAGTTCGTCGGGGCCGACGACGGCGACGGATTCCCCGGCGATGGCCGCGTCGGGGAGGACCGCACGCCGGACGGCGACAACGACGTACTCAGCGACCTCGCTGCTCTGGTCGACTCCAGCCTCGTCGCCCAGCACGACACCGACGGCCGCCCGCGCTTCACCATGCAGGCGATCGTCCGCGAGTACGCGCGAGAGCAGCTGCGGAGCGAGGGCGGCCTCCAGCGCGCCCGGGACGCCCACGCGCGCTACTTCATCGACCTCGGCTCCCGCGCCCGCGTTCCGCTGAAGGGCGGCGGGCAGCGCGAGTGGATGCAGCGGCTCGGCGACGAGCGCGACAACCTGCGGGCGGCCGAACGGTACCTGCTCGACGCGCGCGACTGGGACCGCGCTGCGCAGCTCGCCTTCAACCTGTTCCTCTACTTCTGGGTCATCGGCCTGCTCGGCGAGGTCCGCACCTGGATGGACGAGCCGCTCGAGTCCGGAGACCCGCTGCACGACCGGACGCGCGCCATCGCGCTCTACTTCACGCGCACCATCCGCTTCTGGAAGGACCCGGACGGGCGCGTGGCGGCCGACCTCGCAGAGAGCGCCGACCTGTTCCGGCGGTGCGCCGATCGCTCCGGGGAGGCCATGGCGCAGATCTCGCTCGCGCTCGCCCTCCTCGCGGGCGACGACCCGGACACCGCGCGAGCGGCGGATGTGATGCAGCGCAGCATCCAGCTGTTCCGTGAGACCGGGGATGTCTGGGGCGAGTCGATGGCGCTCGTCCTGCTGGGCCGGGTGGCCCTGCTGGAGCAGCGGTTGCGCACGGCGTTCGAGCGTTTCGACGAGTCGCTCGCGCTCACGCAGAGCGGAGAGGATGCCGTCGGGGGCCGGATCGCGGCGTACCACCTCGGCTGGGCGCACCTTCTGCTCGGCTCACCGGAGGATGCCCGGAAGGACTTCGCGCTCAGTGTCACCCTCTCGACGTCGCTGGGCCACATCGAGGGGATCGCCTATGGGCTGGAGGGGCTGGCAGCGGTCGCCGCCGTCGGCGGCGACGTCGACCGCGCCGGGCGGCTCGCCGGCGCCGCCCACGCGCTGCGAGAGCGCTCGGGAACCCACAACGGGCCGACCTTCACCTTCCACCAGCGGTACCTGGACCGGCTGGCCGCCACCGCCCCGGCCGGCCGGCTCGCGGCGGCGGTGGCCGAGGGCCGGGAGCTCACGGTCGAGCAGGCCGTTGGCGAAGCTCTGACGGACACCGGTCTCCCCGGCGCTGAGCGGGAGGTCAGCGCGCCGACGGCGGGCGGAGTTCCGACTCCTCCATGACGAGCATCCCGGAGGCCCGGGCGGCCGTCTGGATCATCGCCTCGATCCAGTCCTTGTTCAGCGTCGGGACCTTCGAACCGGAGTAGAAGATGTGCATCGGAACGCCGTTGTCGACCCAGATCGTGTGGCGGCCGCTGCCGAGCTCGGCGGCCACCGGCCAGGTGAGGAAGAAGTTCTCGCCGCGGCGGAGCTTCGTGCTGATCGCGATCTGCATGTGGAACAGAAGACGGTCGTCGAGCTCGAAGCTCTCGCCGTCGTAACGGAGGGTGCCCACGGAAGCCTTTCTTCTGGTCGAACTCGCGCGCGTCCGGCGCTGCTGAGAGCCTAGCCGCACGGGATACGGGTGTATCGTGACCGCGCGATAGTGTTCTACAGCATCACCACCGAAAGGAACAGCAGATGATCGTTCACCGCCTCACGGTCGACGGCAAGGACTACTTCCTTCCCGATCCGGTGGACGAGCTGCGCGCGAAGATCCTCGAGGCGGTGCGGGCCGGCGGCGGCTACGTCACCATCCCGCCGCTGCGGGGCGGCCCGGGCGTGGATGTGCTGTTCTCCCCCGGCATGCCGGTCACGTGGGCGCAGATCGAGGTGGACCCGCCTGCACCGCGCGTGGAGGAGCCGCGCGTGGACATCGACTCCTTCGACGCCCTCTAGCCCGAGATACCGGTCCGGTTCCTTCCGTTCTGAGCGGGCCGAGACAACCGCTCAGGAGCGGTGCGAGCGCGATCGATACCATGCGAGCAGCGCCGACGCGCGCTGGGGCTTCGCAATCCAGTAGCCCTGCGCACGATCGCAGCCTGCGGCGGCCAGCCGGTCGAGCTGCGTGCCTCGCTCGACCCCCACACCCACCACCCGGATGCCGCGACGGTGCGCCTCGCCGATGATCTGAGCCACTTCGCCGGCCCGGTGGTCCGCCTGCACGAGGCTATTGTCGAGCTTCAGCTCGCCGGCGCGCAGCGCCTCCGCCCGGCCGAACGACGAGTGGCCGATGCCGAAATCGTCCACCGAGATGGTGACCCCGGCTGCCGTGAGCGCCTCCAGGGGCGCGGCCACCCGGTCGGGATGCGCGATGCGGTGGCTCTCGGTGACCTCGATGGTGAGCGTGGCCGGGTCGCACCTGCCGGTCGAGAACGCGCCGTCGAACATGTCGTAGAGGGACGGATCCTCGAGCTGCGTCGCGGAGACGTTCACGGCGACGTCGATGGTGCAGCCGGGGATGTACTCAGCAGTGACATCGGAGACGACCCGGGCCGTCAGAAGCGGAAGCAGGCCGGACTTCTGCGCCACGTCGACGAACACATCGGGCGAGATCGCACCGCGCCGGGGATGCGTCCAGCGCGCGAGCGCCTCCACGCCGACGACCGAGCCTGTGGAGACGTCGATCTGCGGCTGATAGGCGACGGTCACCTGGCGCTGCGCCAGCGCGATCTGGAAATCGCGGGCGAAGTCCTCGAGGGTCCCGTCCACCAATGTCATCTTCTGGATGATCCCCACGGTCACCCGGATTGTCAACTTTCCCACGCCCCCTTGCGCGAAGGAGGGTTGTAGCGCTAGCGGGCTCTTCTGTGCCGGTGGCGTGCTCCCGCGGCGATGCCCAGGCAGGTCGCCGCAGCCGCCCCCGCGATGACGGCGACCACCAGATCCACCGCCTGGACTGTCGGCGAGGTGGCGCTCCCGAGCGGCGCGAGCAGCAGGACGATGGCTGCAAGCGCGATCGCACCGGCGAAGCCCGCCGCCCCCGACAGATTCCCCATCGCCGTCTCCCCCTCCGAATGCCCGGACGCTCGCAGCATAGCCAGCGGATGCGGACTCCGACAGAAGGCCGTCGGCCTGTTCACCGATTCGTTATCCTGCGTCGTTCCGCTGCGGGTCGTTCGGCTGCGGGTAGGGCGTCTCGCCGCGTTCCAGCATCGCGACGAGCTTCTGCAGCCGGTTGGCGCGGCTCGTGACGCTCGGAGCGGTGACGACGCGGTGGAGGACGGCGAACCGATTCTGCTTGTTCAGGCGCTCGAACGTGGCAGCCGCCGCGGGGTTTGCGGTCAGCGCAGCGGTCAGATCGTCCGGCACCTGGATGGTGGAGGAGCCGCCATAGGCACGGTCCCACCGGCCGTCCGCCTTCGCCCGGTCGATCTCCGCCTGCCCGCGGGGACGCATGCGCCCTTCGGCGTCCAGAGCCGCGACGAGGCCGATGTTGCGCTCCGACCAGAGCGAGGCCTTGCGGCGCGGCGTGAAGCGCTGCAGGGACGTCGTGGCGTCCCGTCCGCGCTTCTGGCCGTCGATCCATCCGCTGCAGAGCGCCTCCGGAAGGGCCTGCGCGTAGGTCAGCGATGTCGGGTCTGTGACGCCCTTCTTCGCGAGCACCAGCCAGACGCCGTCCGACGTCTCCTCGTTCGCATCGAGCCACTGGCGCCACGCGGCGGCATCGGGGACGATCAGCAGGTCGGAGTCGGTGTCTGGCTGCGGCATGCTCCCACTATTCCGCACCCCACCGACACCGGGTCACGCGGGAGAGGACCGCTCCAGGCGACCGCCGTCGGCGCTCGCCTGGAGGGCGCGGATCAGCGACTGCGCATCGTAGGGTCCGCTATGACGGCGGCCGTTGATGAAGAACGTCGGAACGGCGGAGATGTCCATCGCCTCGGCGTCGAGCATGTCGTCCCGGACGCGCGCGGCCACCTCGGCCGAGCGGAGGTCGGCCTCGAAGCGCTCCACATCGAGGCCGAGCTCCCGGGCGCGGCGCACGATGTCCGAAGGCAGCTGGTTCTCCTGGTCGGCGAACAGGCTGCGCTCGAACTCGAAGAACCTGCCCTGACGTGAAGCGGCCTCCGAGGCCTCGGCCGCCGCGAGCGCGTTCGGGTGGAACCGGGTCAGGGGCGCGTGCCTCCAGACATAGCGCAATCCGTCGCCGAGCTCGCGCTGCACCTCGACCACCGAGCCGGTCGCCTTGAGGCAGAACCCGCACTGGAAGTCGCCGTACTCGACGATCTCGAAGGGCGCATCCATCGACCCGAAGATGTGGTCGCGGTCGGGATCGACCGGCCGGAGGAGGGTGGTCCCCACCTCCTCCTTCGGCCGGCGGGCGTCGGAGATCCGGAAGATCAGCATGGCGACGAGGAACGCCACCACCGTGGCGGCGAGCACACCGACGCGCGCGGCGTTCTGCAGGGTCTCGTCGGGGATCGCGAGATCGACGATGAACAGCGAGATCGTGAACCCGATCCCGCACAGCGCGGCTCCCCCGGCGAGCCGGTCGAGGGCGAGCCCCGGGCCGAACTCGCCGATCCGGAGCAGCCGCAGGAGGGCTGCCGAACCGAAGACGCCGACGAACTTGCCCACGACGAGACCGACGAGCACGCCCCACGCGATCGGGGACACCAAAGCGCCCAGGAGGATGTCGCCGCTCAGCCGGACTCCCGCGTTGGCGAGCGCGAACAGCGGCAGCACGACGTAGGCCACATACGGCGACCAGGCCGACTGCAGCCGCTCGTTGATGGAGATCGACTCGCGGAGGCTGTTGGCGGCGGCGCGCGCGTACTCGGTGTTCGGGGACTGCCGGAACGTGCGTGCGAGATCGAGGGCGTGCTCCACGTCGATCCGGTTGGGCCGGTACACGGGGATCAGGAGGGCGATCGCGACGCCGGCGAGCGTCGGGTGCACGCCCGAGGCGAGGAAGGCGAGCCACACGATGATCGCCAGGGTCGCGTACACCGGCCCCCGGCCGCCCCGCAGATAGCGCGTGAAGTAGACGCCGACGAGCCCGAGGGCCGCCACGATCAGCGGCAGCGGGGTGAAGTGCTGCGTGTACACGAGGGCGATGATGGTCAGCGCGCCGATGTCATCCACGACGGCCAGGGCGAGCAGGAAGACCCGGAGCCGGCCGGTCGCGCGCGGGCCGATCAGGGCGAGCGCACCGACGAGGAACGCCGTGTCGGTCGAGATCACCACTCCCCAGGCGTGCTCGAGTCCGGTGCCCAGAGTGAACAGGACGTAGATCACCGCCGGCACCGCGAGCCCGAACACCGCGGCGACCACCGGGACCACCGCGCGCGACCAGCTGGTGAGCTCCCCGATGGCGAACTCCCTCCGCACCTCCAGGCCCACCGTGAAGAAGAAGAGGGCCATGAGCGCGTCGTTGACCAGCGCGTGGAGGGTGAAGTCGAGGTGCAGGTCGCCGACGCCGAGGGTGAGATGCGTCTCCCAGAACTGCTCGTATCCGGCGAAGGAGATGTTCGCCCA